>JBEVOS010000122.1:0-5397 GCA_040507435.1 Caulobacterales bacterium
GGCGCCCTCAAGCGCCATCAGGCGTTCTTCAAAGACGCGCGCTGTCGGATTGCCATAACGGCCATAGAGATAGCCAGGCGAGGCGCCGGCGAAACGCGCATCCGCTTCCGCCGCGCTGTCGTAGACGAAGCCAGATGTCGGGAAGATTGCTTCCGACGTTTCCTTGTGGGGGGTGCGGTTCAAACCGCCGCGAATGAGGCGGGTGGCGAGACGGGGCGTCTGGTCGTCGGACATGCTCTTTCCTTGCGCGTTTCGCGCCGGATGAGCCTTACGCTTGCGGTAGAGGGAAGGCGACGCCTATCGGCTTCGCCACTCGCCCCGCTTTAGCAGCATTTGTAAAAGCGCCCGCAAGCTGAAGGTTCAAATCGGCGCAAAACGGCTTTTACCGAAGCTGCGGCGCAGGTCAACACTGCGGGCCTCACGCCTTGCTGGGCTAGAACAGGCCCGGCAAGCCGCCTACGCTGGCTGCGTAATCGAAGGGATTCTATGGCCACGCATGGCGTTTTGCCCGACAGCGAACTGAAGCGCGCGATCAAGCAAGGCTGGATCACGGCGGATGCGCTGTTTCTGAATGACCAGATCCAGCCCGCCAGCCTCGATCTGCGCTTGGGGGATGTCGCGTATCGCTTGCGCGCGAGTTTTCTGCCCGGCCCTGGCGCGAGGGTCGCGGATCGGCTGGACGACGAGCTCGTCATGCACAAGATCGATTTACGGGATGGCGCAGTGCTGGAGACCGGCTGTGTCTATCTCGTGGAGGTGCAAGAGCGCTTGGCGCTGCCGCAGCATCTTCATGGCGCGGCCAATCCGAAATCTTCCACTGGCCGTGTCGATGTGTTCACGCGCCTTATTACCGATGGCGCAACGTCATTCGATTTTGTGTCTGCCGGGTATGAAGGCCCGCTTTGGGCGGAGATTAGCCCCTGTACGTTTTCAATTTTGGTGCGCCCCGGAACGCGGCTTTCGCAAATCCGTTTGCGGCGCGGCCCGCCGCATCCGAAACGCGAGATTGATTTCACTATCGACCTTTCGCTGAAAGGACCTGTCGGGTTTCGCGCCAAACGGCATTCTGGCGTGATCGATGTCGAGCGTATCGGCATTTATGATCCGCGCGATTTCTGGGAGCCGCTCGAAGCGCGGCGCGGGCGCGTCGTGCTTGATCCGGGACAATTTTATATTTTTGCGTCGAAAGAAAACGTTCTCATTCCGCCGGATGAAGCGGCGGAAATGGCGGCAATCCGCCCAGAACTCGGTGAATTTCGCGCGCACTATGCTGGTTTTTTCGATCCTGGATTTGGCGTTGCGCCGCATGAAGGGCGCGCCGTGCTTGAAGTACGCTCACGCGATGTGCCGTTTATCGTTGAAGACGGGCAGCCAGTCGGGAAGCTCGTGTTCGAGCCTTTGTCCAGCGCGGTCGATACATTGTACGGTGAAAGCGGATCGAATTATCAGGGGCAGGGCTTGAAGCTTTCGAAGCATTTCGCCGCATGGAAATAAGCGCATGATCCGCGCGCTTTTTGCGTCATTTGTTCTGTTGCTTGCGGCGTCATGTGCGACAGCACAGCCTTCTGGCGTTATTCATCCCGCGTTGTTCGTCGTGCGCGACGCGGATTCCAAGATTTATCTGTTCGGTACGGTTCATGTGCGCCGTCCCGGCGCTGCGTGGGGCGGACCGGAAGCGATGGCCGCGCTCGCGGAAGCTGATGAGGTTTGGACGGAGCTTGAAATGAGCCCAGCGGCGGATGCCGCGGCCTCGGCAAGCGTCATGCGTCTTGGCGCAGCGCCGGCAAGTCAGCCGTTATCTTCGCGTTTAAGCGCCGAGCAGAACGCGCGCTTGCAAGGCGCGCTTGCGCTCATGGGCGCGCCTTCCAGTGCAGTGGAGTACGCGAAGCCTTGGCTCGCCGGTTTATTGCTTTCGGTGATGCCGATTGTGCGCGCGGGGTATGATCCTGATTCCGGCGTTGATCGGCAAATCGATGCGGTCGCTGACTCCGCTGGGAAACGTGCGCGATGGTTCGAGACCAGCGAAGAGCAATTGCAGTTTTTTGCGTCGGCGCCCGAGGAATTGCAGATCGAAATGCTGATGGATTCGGTGGATTCCGCTGCGGACACGGCGAGCGATCTTTCCGACCTGGAGCGAGCGTGGGAACGGGGCGATTTACGACGGCTTGAGCGCGACGTGATCGGCGAAACGAAACGTGCTTATCCAGAACTCTACGATGTTCTGTTCAAACGCCGTAATTCCGCATGGGCGGATGTGCTGATGCGTGAACTCGACGGCGCCGGTGTTGACTTTGTCGCTGTCGGAGCCGGGCATTTGATTGGCGATGAAGGGCTGGTGGCGCTCTTTCGCGCGCGCGGCGTACGTGTCGAGCGCGTTAGGCCGCAGGAACAATAAGCTTTGCGGAAAGGCCGTGCGGATTGCGATTTTCCAGCACGAGGCGGCCGCCATGTCCGTCCGCAATCGCTTGCACAATCGATAAGCCAAGCCCCGCGCCCCCCGCGCCGGATCGCGCTGCGTCTGCTCGGTAAAACGGCTCCATCACGCGTGTGATCTCTTCAGGCGATATGCCTGCGCCGTTGTCAGCCACTTCCGCGACTGCGTTTTCGCCGTCGCGCATCACGCGCATGACTCCGCCTCCGCCATATCTCGACGCGTTTTCCGCGAGGTTGCGGAGGGCGCGCGCGATTTCGTCGGGGCGGCAGGCGATCAGAACAGGAGCGTCCGCCTCCGCGCGGATATTCACGCCAAGCTCGGAGAGTTCGCCGCACAGCGTGCGTGCGATCTCAGAAAGATCGACGATTTCGCGCGTCTCGTCGCTCGCGCCAGCGCGTGCGAGGGTGAGCGCCTGTTCCGTTAGCGTTTCCATTTCCGCCAGCGGCTGCAGCAGTTTCTGCTTCGCCGCCTCATCTTCCATCAACTCGGCGCGGAGACGCATTGCCGTGATCGGTGTGCGCAGATCGTGGGACAGCGCCCAAAGCATGTGACGCTGGCGATTCATTTGCCGGCCAAGGCGCGCAGCCATAGCGTTGAACGCTTCGCTGGCGCGCTTGATATCGTCTGGACCGCGCGGCGTAACGGAAACATCCGCATCTCCCGCGCCCAACCGTTTCGCGGCCCCTGCCAATTCCGTGAGCGGCCTTCCGATTTGGCGCGCTATCAAAATCGACGCGACCGCGACGGCGAGCATAGAAGCCAGCGCCGCCCAAATATAGCTGCTTGGGAGAGGGCGCGGCGCAGGCAAGCGGGAGTTTGCTTCAAGCCAAGAATCCGGACCAAGCGCGATATTCAGCGTCAATTCCGTCGAACGAAAATTTCGCGGGCTATCGCCGTCGCGCATTTGGATTCGTATGCCTTCATCGGGCGGCGCCCCGCGTTCGGTGATGATGACATCCGGCGGCGGTCTATGCGCAGGCTCGAATGTTGCGCCGCCGTTGCGTTCGAGACGCCGGCGCCAGCGCACGGGTTCCTCAACGGCGATAACGCGTGCGCGCGCGAAGACTTTTGCGCCTTCCAATTGATCCGACACCAAGCGCGCGACGCGTTGAGCGCCAGCGCCTTCGTTCGCCGTCAAGGTCGGCGCGTGCACGATCCGATATTCGACGCCAAAATCGCGTATGTTGCGCACCATCACTGCGCGATCAGCATCCGGGGTGTCGCGTAAGCGCTGCGCATGGTATGCGATCCGTTCGGACACGGCATTTTCCGCCAGGCGGCGCAGCGACGCGCCGCGTTCGTTTGCGAAGAGCGTGAAGACGACGGCGTGCGAAATTGCGATGGCGGCGATCGTCACGAGCACGAGACGGCCCGCGAGCGTGCGAAGCGGATTCCACATATTAAAGTTTTTCGACGGGCGCAGTGAATACGTAGCCGCCGCCCCAAACTGTTTTTATCAGCTTGGGCATGCGTGGATCGGCTTCGATCTTGCGGCGTAGGCGGCTCACCTGCGTATCGACCGCACGGTCGAACACTTCTGCGCCGCGATCAAAGGACAAGTCCAACAATTGATCGCGGGATAGAACGACCTTGGGGCGCTGCAAGAACGTGAGCAGCATCTTGTACTCGCCTGTCGAAAGCTCGTGCGCTTCGCCAGTTTCATCGACGAGTTCGCGTTCCGCGAGTTTGAGAGTCCATCGATCGAAGCGCAACGCTTCGCCGGTTGGCGGCGCCGTGTCCGGCGGCAGCGCGTGCGTGCGGCGCAGGACGGCGTCGATGCGTGCGAGAAGCTCGCGGGGATTGAAAGGCTTCACGACATAGTCATCGGCGCCGACTTCAAGGCCTATGATGCGATCCACTTCTTCCGCGCGCGCCGACAGGAGAATGACAGGAATGCGCAAAGTTTCGCGGATGTGGCGGCAGAGGGCCAATCCGTCTTCACCGGGCATCATAATGTCGAGAATGACGCAATCGACTCGACTGTCTTTGAGCGTCTTACGTGCGGCTTCCGCGCCATCGACGGCGGCGGCGCGCTTGCCGTTCTTCGTCAGAAACTGAACAAGGCTCTCGCGAATATCACGATGATCGTCAACGACGAGGATATAAGGGTCTTCGAGAGACATGCGCTACATTACGGCCTCGGCAGCTCGAAAATCTACAGGGCAGGCGTCACGAAGCGGCGCCAAATCGTGTCGGCATCGGCGACAGGACACATTTTGACACACAATAGCGCCCGGGCGACGAAGTCCGGTTGCGCCATGCGGGCATAAGCTGAGGCAGGAGAGCGTTTCGTGACACTTGTGAGATGGCTGATTGCCATAGGCGTCTGTACGCTTGCCGTTTCCTGCGCGAGCCGGCCGAAGCAGGATGAACAGCGCCCGATGGAGATGCCGCGTGTGCTTCTATCGTCTGATGCGCTCGTGTTTGCAACGATGGATTCTAACAATGATTTGCGCACGGATGCGACGGAACGTGCTGCTGGAATTGCGGCGGAATGGGTGCGCGCGGATACGGATCGGGATGGCGCGCTGACGCCGATTGAAATGCAGAATTGGCTTAGCGTTTCGCTCGGAGGTTCAAATGCGCCACCTTACCGATTGGATTTCGATCGCAACGTCAACAATCGCGTGACACGCGCCGAGTTCGAGCAAGAATTAAATGCGCGCGCGTCAGATTACGATAAGGATAATGATGGCTTTCTCACGCGTTCGGAATTTTTGCGAGATGCGCCGCGCATGCAAATGAGAGAGCCACGTGGCGATATGGCGCGCCGTGGACCGCCGCCACGCTGAGCGTGACATGAATTGTCGCAAATTTCCTTGTTAACGACATAGCGTCGACACATCGCGGATTGAGTATCGCATCGTTCGCATGGAGCACCTCCCCTCAGCTCTGTGTGATTAACTCTCGCCGGGCGCGGAACCCCCGCCAACCCTCGTGCCGCCCCCGGTGTGCTAACGGCC
>JBEVOS010000139.1:0-6849 GCA_040507435.1 Caulobacterales bacterium
GAGATATCTCCTTGCAGATCGCGCACGCGTGCGCGCGCCGCGCCAGCATCGGTTTTGGCGCGGTAGAGCCCAACGACCAGCGCCAAAATCAGCACGGCCGCCGCAATTTGAAAGGCGCGCATCATGCGAGCCGACCCCATTCGGATTCCGCTTTCGGCGCAAGCTCCGGCGCTGACGCCGACGCCCACGCCGGCGCATCCGTTCTGATCGCGTAACGGAGGCTCGCCGAGCGCGCGCGCGGATTAGCGCTCATCTCCGCCTCGCCTGGCGTAATCGTACGCCGTGTTTCGAGTCTGAAGCTCGGCGCAGGCCCCTTAGGCAAATCCGGTGCATGACGCGATCCTTGCCCGCCGCCGCCGGAGCGTTCGACGAAAAAGCTTTTGACCCGCCGGTCTTCCAGCGAATGAAACGATACGATGACCAGCCGTCCGCCCGGCTTCAGCAGCCGTTCTGCCGCCACAAGTCCGCGCGCGACTTCGCCAAGTTCGTCATTCACGAGAATGCGCAACGCTTGAAACGTCCGTGTGGCTGGATGAATCTTCGCGCCGCGCCGCCCTCCGACAGCCTTCTCAACCAAATCCGCCAATTGCAGCGTGTGCGTAATCGCGCCAGCCGCACGCGCCTGCACCAGAAAGCGCGCGATGCGGCGATGATCATTCTCCTCGCCATAGGCGTCGAGCAACTCAGAAAGCGCGGCTTCCGAAAGCGCGTTCACCGCATCCGCCGCACTCGGCCCTGATTTCGACATCCGCATGTCGAGCAGCGCATCTTGCTGAAACGAAAAGCCGCGCTCGGCTTCATCGATTTGAAAAGACGAAACGCCCAGATCGAGCACCACGCCGTCGGCAGGCTTATCGATCAGCGTATCCATCTCGCCGAAACGCCCAAGCAAAACGCCAAAACGCGGCGCATAATGTTCCTCAAGCGTACGCCCGCGCGCCAGCGCATCCGGATCGCGATCGATCCCCGTCACCCCGCAGGCCGCAGCACCGAGGATCGCGCGGGTATAACCGCCCCCGCCAAACGTGCCGTCGACATAAAATTCGCCGTCCGCCGGTTTCAGCGCAGCGAGGACTTCAGCGAGCAGAACCGGAGCATGCGCCATCGCTCAACTCCGGCGCTGGAAGCAGGGAGAGGGGGCGCGCGGTACGTTGCGTGCGGTCTCTGAGGTGCGCACGCGCCGCTGTCTCACCTGGCGCGCCCCCGTTCCTTGCTTCCAACAATTCCGCATCACACCGCTCCGAGTTCACGGAGCGAGGTGACGCTTGCGGCGAGATCGCGCGATTGCGCGTCCCATTCCGCCTCGCGCGCGGGCGCCCATAGCTCAAACCGGTCGCGCATGCCGACAAACACCGCCTCTTCCGCGATCCCGAATTGCTCACGCAATCCTGACGGCAGCGTGACGCGCCCAGCGCTATCGAACGCGCAAAACACAGCGAGCCCGAAATAAAGCCGCTCAAGCGCCGCACGGCGCGGATCGAGCGGATCGAGCTTTTCGAGGAGCGCGGCTTTCGCCTCCATATACTCCGGCCCAGCGCCTTCCAGGCATGGGCGATGCTGCGACGGAAAGAGATAAACCCCCTCGCCGCCTTTTAGCGCCGCCCGTAGAGGCGCGGGAACGCTCACCCGCCCCTTCGCATCCACGCCGTTCTTATGGCGTCCCGTAAAAAACATGCCGACCCTCGCAGGCCCCGACGGCCGCGATTGGGTTAGTATGCCTCAACATGGGATCAGATGGGAATAGCTGGGCAAAATATTCTCAGTTAACGAAACGTTACAATTCAGACACCCTGACGCGCGAAGTTTGAACCTCTTGTAACAGGCCCGGCCAGCATCGATTGAAATTGTGACGATTAGGAACGCGCCGCGGCAGCCTTTGAGCGCAGCCATGCGGTGGCCTGCCGCGCGTAGGTCGCCGCCGTCCAGACGCCAGCGAACCACAACAGCCAATGCGCTTCCCGGTCATCCAGCGCTTGGCCCGAATTGAACATGATGACCATCGCCACGATCAGCAGCGCCGGCGCCAAAAACCGCGCAGCGAGTTGAAACGGCTGATCCTCTTTCGCGCCGAGCCACGCGACGGCGCGGTCCCAGCCCCAAGCGATCGCGGTCAACACCGGCGCGAAAAGATAGACGTTGCGGAATTTGGTCGGATCGAACAACGCCGCGATGTCTGGGAAATAATAGCCGTAGCCGAACACGAGATTGACGATCAGCCACGAGAGCACCGCGCAGATGACTGCGCAAACAGCGATAAAACCCAATTCCCAAACCGTGTAAGGCGGCAGCGGCGCAGCACGAACGGGCGCGGGTTTAGGATCGGCGAAAGCCTGTTTGCGATAGGGCTCGGCCGGCTTCAGCGCCGCGATCCGTTCGCGCGCGAGATCGGCGAACATCCCGTCCTTGTAGCGCGCCAGATACGCTTCGAAATCGCGCGCATTGCGGCTGTCCTGCACGCCGCGCCAAAACGCGACTTCAACCTCGGGACTTTCTGGCTTAGGCGCACCCGCTTGCCGTTTGCCGGCCATGCGTTCGACCGCCGCCAAGACCGGCTGGAACATGGGCTCGTCGGCGCCGCCCTCCCAGCCAACCAGATTGTGTGCGTGCACCTGCCCGAAACCGAGCGGGTAATGCTGGATTGGCTCGACGATCACCGGCAGCAGCACGCCGCGGTCGAGCCCGCGTTGCGCTTCATCCAGCACCCAATTGGAGGCGACCGCCTGCGGAGACCACACCACGATCGCGCAATGGCACTCCTGCAGGATCTGCAGCGTTACCGCACGGTAGCGCTCGCCCGGCAGGATTTCCGCATCCCACCAAACCGAAAAGCCCCGGCTCTCCAGCGCCTGCGCCAGCTTGCGCGCATGCTCGCGTTCTTCGCGTTTGTAGCTGATGAAAACGTCGGTCATGGCCTGCCCCGCACCCCCCATTAGATCACGTCTCGCGCCCGCCATGAAGAGCGCACGCCGTTTGCGCGACGAATGCCCCGCTTTTTGTTATGATCAATTTGGGAATGTGGGGGCGTCGTGACGGCCAATAGCGATATCAACCCGCCGGCGGCGTTTATCGATAGCCATCCGGACTTCGCCGCGCTCATCGTTAACGCGCCTCTTTCAGCACAATTCGCCGTCCATGAGGCAAAAGCTGTGCGCGCAAAACGCTGGTACACGCGGGTCGGCCTGTTCAGCCTCGCTGCGATTTTCGTCACGATCAGCGTGCTCGCGCTTTCACTCACGCTCTGGCGCGAAACGGCGTTGCCGGATTGGTTCGTCATTCTGATCGGCTGGCTTGGCCTTGCCGGTTTCGCCGCGCAATTCGTGTTGTTGTTTGGCGGGTTGAAGCAGCGCTGGCTTCTGCATCGCTTCGCCGCCGAGCGCCTCCGCTCAATCAAATTCGAAGCCTTCACTATCGCCGCCTGCACGGGCGCAAACTACGCAACGCATGTTGAAGCCTTCTCGCGGCGCAAAATCGGCGATTTCGAATTGCAGCTCAAGTCCGAGGAAGGCCTGCTCCGCGAATTCGCGCCAGAACGTTTTCTCGATGCGCCCGCCCCTGTGACGGGAACGCTCACGCCATCGCAGCTCGATGAACTCAAATCGCTCTACCAGCATATGCGGCTCGATTATCAAGCGCGCCACGCCTCCAGCATGCTCGCCAAAATCCGCGAGGAACAGCGGCTGCCTGCATCTGCCTCCGAAATGTCATTCTGGGCAGGTGCGGCGCTTGGCTTCATCGACGCGTTCGCGGCGTTGCCTTTCTTCCATTGGATCGGCGAAGGATGGAGCGAGCCGCGCGAATTTCTCACGCTGTTTCTCTTCGCCCTCAGCGCCATTCTGTTCGTGCTGCAACGCGGACGCAGCCACGCCGCAGCAATTCAACGCTATGATGATTATAGCATCGCCGTAACACGCACGGCAGGCGCACTCTCGGAAGCGCGCGACGCCACAGAATTCCTAGCCTGTGTGCGCGAAGGCGAAATGCTTGCCCTGCAAGAGCTGAAACTCTTCATTCGCGAAAGCGAACACGCGACGTATTTGCTCTAAAAAGAAAATACCAGTCGGCCTGTAAGCCGGTTTCTGTCCTTGTTTGCACAAGGGGCGGCCATTCATCTGGACCGCACATCGCTGCGCGGTTCGCGCGACCAACCCGGATGCAGCGCATAGACGCGCTTGCCGTGAAGCGTGCATCCCTATTCGGTCTTGCTCCAAGCGGGGCTTGCCGTGCCCTCTTCCTTACGGTCGAGGCGGTGGGCTCTTACTCCACCGTTTCACCCTTACCTGCGACGTTAGCGAACCGACAACGCAGGCGGTCTATTCTCTGTGGCGCTATCCCTGAGATCACTCTCGGCGGGCGTTACCCGCCGCTTCGCCTATGTGGAGACCGGACTTTCCTCCCCCGCGCCCTTTCGGGACTTGCAGGAGCGGCCGCCCGGCCGACTGGTGACGCAATATTACGCGAGCCCGCCGAGCAAAGCGAGTGTCTCGTCGTCCAACACGCCGTCCACTTTATCTTGCCTGAAGCGGCGCTGAAACGCGCGCGTCACAGCGTCGAGATCGGCGTTCGGATCATAGCCAAACGCCGTGAACGCCGCACGCGCATCCGCAACCGGTGCGGCGATCTTCGGCCAAATCGCAACGCCAGCTTCAACAAGTTTTTGCCACGGGAAATGCTCGCCCGGATCATCCTTGCGCGCGGGCGCGACGTCCGAATGCCCAACAACGCGTGACGGCGCCAACGCATTGCGTTTCAAAATGTCTCCGGCAAGTGCGATCACCGCCGCGATCTGCGCGTCCGTATAAGCAGGCAAACCGTAATCGTGCCCGCCATTCGCAATCTCGATGCCAATCGCGCGCGCATTCGTATCGCTGCGCCCTTCCCAACTCGAAACGCCCGCATGCCATGCGCGCTCGGCCTCTGAAACGACGCGATAAATCTCGCCGCCCCCGCCCACGACATAATGCGCGCTCACGCGCGCGAGCATCGCCGCCGGATCAATGTTGGGATCTTGCCACGGCCCAGGATAATTGCCGGCAATCGGCGCCGGATCGGTGAGCCGTTTCAGCGCCGTCTCCGCATCTTTCATGCCGGTATAATGCAGCACGACAAGATCGATCGTGCATCCGCCGCGCGAATCGAAATTGCGCGATGGGCGCTCTATGAACCGCACCGATTCCATGCGCAGGCCTCAAATCTAGTGAATCGCTCTTTCACGCTGTGCCGGCAGATTTTGCAATAGAGGCGCAGCCATCATCAAGCTTCCATAATTCGTAAGATGCCCGTCGTCGTTGACAATCAAATGGCCGTTCAGGGAGACGGCGCAAATCTCCCCATGGCATAGCTTGCGGGTCGGCTCCCAAAAAGTGTGTTCGCCGCCAACCGTTCTCAGTTCCCGCAACAGCGATGAATCGAAGCGCACATGGGCTTCTGTGCGATGCGTTATGAATTCATAATCGTAAGCGCTAGAAAAATAATAGGTGGGACTTTGCGAGACGAGCTCGACTTTGGCGCCGCGCCGGTTGAGCGCCTCGATCGTTTGCGTCACATCCGCTGCGTCGACAGACTTCCCAAAGTACAAATCCCAGCGCGCCGCGATAATCACCGTGTCAGCGCGGTAGCGCTCCATCACCGAAAGCATATTGTCGATCGCGGCCCGGCACATCGAAGATTCATCAACCCGGGCGCCAAAAACCGGCGGACACGCCATGGACGAATACATGACCACCGCCACATCCGAATTCTTCGCCAATTCTCCCAAACCATAGGTGTAATGCGCAGCATGTGAATCGCCCCAAAGCATGACGCGCCGTGTGCCAGTAGGGTTGAGCACGCACGCATCCCCCGCCCAATGATCAGGCGGATCATCGTCTTCCAGGAAGCAAACGTGGTTGCGATAGTTGGTGTCGTTCACCGGCATCGCATAGCGCGGAAAGCGCTGCGGCCAGCCGTTGGAGATATCTCCGTAAACGCCAAAAGCGACAATGAGACTCGCCGCGACAGCAGCGCCAGCGACAAGCATAGGCGGCGTATTGAAAACCTTCTTCTGCCGGAAAGGCTGCTCGATGAAATAGTAAGTCAGGGCAGCAGCTACCACCGACGCGCTGACCGCCGCACAGCTTTCCAAAACGGTGAGCGGCTCGCCCTTCAGATATTTCCAAATCACCAAAATGGGCCAATGCCACAGATAGAGCGAGTAAGAGATTTTGCCGATAAAAACGAAACCTGGACTTGATAATATCGCGCCCGCCCACGTCTGCTTGAGCCCGCCATTCGCCCAGATCACCATGCCCGCGCCCGCGCACGGAATAAGCGCCATCGCGCCTGGAAAATGCGTCTGATCGCGAAAAGCAAGCACAGCATATGCAATGAGCGCAACGCCGCCCACGCTCACAACATTCCTAAGCGTCGTTTGGGCAGCCGCGATATTGGCTGGCGCGAGCGCGAGGACAACGCCGATCAAAAACTCCCACGCGCGAAACATCGGCAAATAGAACGCCGACGATTGCGCAACCTCTGTCCGCCAGACACACAATGCGAAGGACACAACCGCCATCACGGCCAGAAGAACAAATTTTGTTGTCGTCGATCGCTTACCGAGCAGGACCATGAGGATTGGAAACGCGAGGTAGAATTGCTCTTCAACGCCGAGCGACCACGTATGGAGAAGCGGTGAGTGCTCCGCGCTTACCCCGAAATAATCTACCTTATGACGAAAGAAGAAGTTCGTCGTTGCAAGAACCGAATAGACCACTTCCCGCGAGAGTCCTTCGAACGCTTGCGGCGTGAAGAAAACCGCGCCAATGCACGCCACGACGCCTACGACAAATAAAAGCGCCGGCGAGATGCGGCGAA
>JBEVOS010000141.1:0-3215 GCA_040507435.1 Caulobacterales bacterium
CCGGCTTGACGCCTTATCTCGCGGATGTGGACGAAGCGACAGGCGCGCTCACTCCCGCGATTGCGCGGCGCGCCATGGAGCGCGCGCCGCGTTTAATTAGCGCCGTCGTTCCTGTTCTGCCGTTTGGACATGCCGGCGGCGTTGCAGATTGGACGCAATTCGAAAAGGATACTGGCGTGCCCGTCGTCGTCGATGGCGCGGCGGCATTCGACGCGGTACGGGATGCGACGACGCCAATCGTCGTGAGCATGCACGCGACCAAAGCGCTGGGCATCGGCGAAGGCGGCTTTCTCGCAACGACGGATCAGGCGCTCGCGGATCATGTGCGTGCGCTCACCGTGTTTGGCTTCACAGGCACGCGCGATTCTCAGATGCCCGCGTTTAACGCAAAGCTTTCTGAGTATGCCGGCGCCGTTGGATTGGCGGCGCTCGATTTTTGGCCTGAAACGCCCGGCCGCCTCATTCGCGCTTCACACTTACTGCGCGCAAGCTTCTTGCGCATGCCCGAGGTTGAATTTCAGCACGGCTGGGGCGCCGACTGGACGAGCACGACGTGCATCGTCAACGTGCCGGACGGCCAAGCGGACATTGTAGAACGTCGCCTTGCAGCTGGAGGCATTGAAACACGCCGCTGGTGGGAGCGCGGGCTGCATCGTCAACCTGCGTTCCGGAACAGTCTTTACGCCGATGATTTATCGGCCACAAACAAGCTGGCGGCGCGTGTGATCGGCCTGCCATTCTCCGTCGACCTCACATTCGATGACGCAGCAGTCATTACACAATCGATGGCTGAGGCTTTGGGGCATTAGCTTACGCAATGGCGCGTGAATTCAGAATCTTCTGCGCTCGCTCTTCTCAAGTATGGGTTTTTCTGAGAAAGGACGGCTTAGTGAGGCTGATCCATGGCGACGCCAACAACGCTCAAAGCGTGGTATAATGACTACTTCAAGCGTCCTGCGCATTCGCTCGGACCACGCTTACCGCTCACCGCGCGTCTCGACTGCCTGGGCGATTGGCGGCTGAGCGTCACGCACAGTCCAGCGCCCACACCGCCTCTCGCTAAACATATTCGGGCGCAAGCGCTTGCCGCTATTGCCGTTGCTTTCGATATCGCGGAGGAATTAGAGCCGCGCACGAAAGGGCCGCTCAGCGATGCGCGGTTCTATTTGCCTTTTCCAGGCGAACACTACGCGCTGCTCGCCGCAGTTTGCCGTGTCTTTAAGCCGATGCGCATTATTGAAGTCGGCACGTTCACCGGCATGAGCGCGCGGATATTTGCGGACTACGCGCCGCCGGATGCGCGTATAGAAACGTACGATATTGTCCCGTGGCATCAGTTGGAGTCACATCTCCGCCCCGACGATTTTTCCTCGGGGCGCGTCGTGCAGCATGTCGCCGATATCTTGGATGAAGGCCTCTTCTCTGCGCATCGCAAAAGTTTTGAAGAAGCAGATTTAATCTTTCTCGATGCGCCAAAGAATGGCGTTTTCGAGCAAGCCATTGTGCCGCGCTTCATGTCGCTTAATTACAAGCCCAACACGATCATGCTGCTGGATGATATCCGGCTGGATGCGATGATCAATGTGTGGGCGGATATCAAGAAGCCGAAGCTTGAGCTTACTGGCTTTGGCCATTGGTCCGGCACAGGTTTCGTACAGCTCGGCGCGGATTAGTTTTCCTCGCCGTTCGTTCTCAATTCAGGCGCATCCATATCCGGCGCCGGCTGAATGATTTCCATGGGAGCGGCCGCAGGACGGGGAGTCGGCGGCAAAGGCGGCGCAAATCGCGCAAGCCCTTCAATACGCTCGGCGCCGGCTAAAGATTGCGCGCGCACGCCATGAAACGCCGCACCAATTTGTTCTGCGCGCCCGCCAAGGCAATCGCGCAGAAACTGATCCGCGACTGCGAACACTGATTGTCGCGCGGATGGATCAGATAAGAGCGCGCCAGCCTCTGGAAACACCAGGTAGACGAGCCCGGTGCGCAATCGGACGCCTTGAGACATTAGATCGGATTCGGTCCGAAGGTTCCACGCATCTCGCGCGCCTTGCATAATCAGCAAGGGCTGCTCGACATTTTGTGCGCGAGACAAAGGCGATTGCGCGCGCAATAGATCGCGGCCCTCTTGGAGGCGCATATCGCCAACGCGCGAATAGAAATTCGGACGGCGCCACTCATGCTTTTGCGGCGTGTTTGTCAGCATCGCTTCAAGATTGGCAGGCCCCGCAATATCCACGCCACACGCAAAACGTTGAGGTGCGAAGGAGAGGCCATGCAGGACGCTGAATCCGCCGAAGCCGTGGCCAAGCATAGCGATGCGATCAGGGCCTGCGATGCGCTCATCGACAGCCCACTGAGCGGCATCTTGCAAATCTTCCTGTATTTTTCCGCCCCATTCGCGATTTCCCGCATTGAGAAACGCTTTTCCAAATCCGGTGGAACCTCGGAAGTTAACTGAGAGCACCGCGTAACCGCGATTGGCGAGCCATTGGTGAATTGCGTTGAAGCCATAGGAGTCACGCGCCCACGGCCCATCGTGAGGCAATATCACAAGCGGCGTTTCGCGGTCGGGACGTGAATCGCCATTTGCGTCGGAGCCGATGGGCAACGTCAAATACGAAACGAGCGTCAGCGCATCACGCGCTTCAATCTCAACCGGCGACATAGGCTGCAGCGGCGCGCCCTCAAGCGCCGGCCGATTGCGGTACAGCAAAGTGAGTGTTGGATGTTCCGCATCGCTGCGATTGTAGAGCCAGGTGCGCGGCGCGATCTGAGGCGCCTCTTCCAGCACGATCCACAATTTATCGTCCGCGGAACGCGAAACAATTTGCGGATCGCCCTGAAGACGCTCGTCTAAGAAATTGAGATCCGCTTGCGCTTTCGCGTCGAGCGCACGCCAATCGCGGCGAAGATATTCAGCGGCAAAAGCTTCGGGCGCACCACTGACGGGGTCGCGCCAAACATCTACGACGTCGGCGCGCGCGCTTTCGCCAAGGACTTCTTTTGCGCCAGAGGCGGCGTTGACGCGCACTAACGCGGCGCGATCGCGACCTGTGGAATCGAGCATGAGGAAAGAGGCGCCCTCCGCCTCGAACCCGATCACATCGGACGACATCGCATCTTCAAATGGGATTGTCGTCAGGAGCCCCCACCGTCCGCCGCTCTCGCTCTTGCTCCATATTTCGACCGAGCCGTCGGCAGCCATTTTGAGCCCA
>JBEVOS010000191.1:0-5734 GCA_040507435.1 Caulobacterales bacterium
CATGATGCCATGGATCGGCAAGAACAAGCTGGTCGATCAAGCGAAGAACTAAGACGCGCGTCAGCGGCGAACAACGAACGCGCTGGCGGAAACGTTGGCGCGTTTTTGTTTTAGGAGCATCTTATGCCAAGGGCGCCAATCCCAAATCCGCCTTATCGCGGCGGCTGTCTCTGCGGCGCGGTGCGCTATCGCATCGATGCGAAGCCGCGCGCGCTCAATGCGTGTCACTGCATGGATTGTAAGAAGCTGTCCGGCGCCACGCATATCGTGATGGCGATTGTCGATACGGATGCATTCGCACACGAGGCTGGAGAACTCGTGCGCTGGCGTAAGACGGCCGACAGCGGGCGTGAGGTGGATATCGTCCGCTGTGCGCAATGCGGCGTGCGGCTTTGGCATGAACCGCTGGCCAATCCTGAATTTCGTTTTGTCGCGATGGGAACGCTCGACGATCCAAGCTGGACGGAGCCCACATCTCATATCTGGCTAAGCCGCGTTTCGCCCGGCGTTTATGTGCATGAGGATGCTTACCAGGCCGACGTACAGCCGCTCTCGCGACAGGTGCTGATCGACGCGTTCTCCAAGCATCACGGCTAAGGCTTCACCATTTGGCGCCAGTCGCCATCCAATCGCAGGCGCGCACGAGACTATCGACAATGCCAGGCTCAAGGCTTGAGTGGCCGGCGTCGCCGATGATGTCGAGATGCGCGTGCGGCATCGCTTTCTTCAGTTTCCACGCGGACGACACCGGAACACACATGTCATAGCGGCCATGTGTGATGCATGCCGGCACACCGCTCAGTTTCTCTGTCGCTTGTTCGACGAGCCAGCCGTCTTTTTCGAAGAAGCCTTTGTTGGTGAAGTAATGACATTCGATGCGCGCGAACGCCTCCACGAAGCGATCGTCGTTGAAGCGCGGCGGCAGGGCGGATGGCCCGCCGATCGAAATGGTTTCGCCTTCCCAGCGGGACCATGCACGTGCGGCTTCAATGCGCGTTGCGCGATCAGGAGATGTCAGCCGCTTGTGAAACGACGCGACAATATCGGAGCGTTCCGCCGGAGGGAGCGGGGCGAGATAACGTTCGAACGCATCGGGAAAAATGTTCGACGCGCCCTCCTGATAGAACCATTTAATTTCATGTTCGGTGAGTAGGAATACGCCGCGCAGAACGAGGCCAGCGACGCGCTCGGGATGCTTTACGGCATAAGCGAGGGCGAGCGTCGAACCCCAAGAGCCGCCGAACACCAC
Organism: Caulobacterales bacterium; assembly: GCA_040507435.1. Taxonomy (GTDB): domain Bacteria; phylum Pseudomonadota; class Alphaproteobacteria; order Caulobacterales; family Aquidulcibacteraceae; genus JBEVOS01. The sequence continues at coordinate 1,250 of JBEVOS010000191.1, forward strand.
CCATTTCTCGATCCCGAGTTTGACGCGGATGCGCTCGATATCGGCGACGAGATCCCAGGTCGTGTTTTCCCTCAGCTCCGCGTGCGGCGTTGAGCGTCCGCACCCGCGCTGATCGAACAAGATTGTGCGGAAACGCTTGGGATCGAAGAAGCGGCGCATCTCCGGTGAGAGCCCGCCGCCAGGCCCGCCATGCAGCGCGATCGCCGGCAAGCCGCGCGGATTGCCGCTTTCCTCCATGTAGAGCGTGTGCAGTGACGAGACGGAAATCATCTCGCTGCGATAGGGCTCGATGGCAGGATAGAGGTCGCGGCGGGGGGAAGAGGCCATAGAGGAGTGGTTAGGCGGCATGGCGCGCCGCTTCAAGCTTGGAGGCGCCCCTTACAGTGTTGGCAGATAAATGGCGCGGCATTCCGCGCCGAGTTTCAGCACTTCCCAGATTCGCGCTTCCAAGGCTTCTGCCCAGTCATACGCGCTCGCTTCCGCGGCCTCGTGCAATTCGACAAGCAATGCGTTGAGCTGCGCCGTTTCTTCCGAAAGGTCTTCGATTTTGAGCGAACCTCCCATTTGGGCCGAGGCGCTGCTGAGCCGCGCACGCAGATTGGGATCAAGCGGCAGTGCGGCGGCGTCGGCAAAAAGCGCGCGCAATGCATTTTGCTCCGTCACGAGCGTATCGGCGGTGCGGCCAGCTTCCTGCGCCATGAGCATCAGCATCGCGCCGATTGTCCCAAGTGTTTCGCGCGCGTAATCGTCGCCATTCACATGGCCGATGACGTCGCGTGTGATCGCGGCCGCGGCGCCGAGCAGCATATGGGACATGCTTGGCTTCATGCGAGTGCGCCCCGGCGCGCTCTTGAGAGGCGGTCTGCGAGAATCTGATTGTGCCGTGTCAGGCAATACCAGCTTGAAAACGCGAGCACCGGATCGCTGCGCCGGTGTTCGAACAAGGCGCGCGCCGACGACACCCAAATCGCAATGCCTTTGACGCAGGAAAATATAGACCACCATTGATAGCGCTCTGCGTCGAAATCTTGATCGGCTTCGTCCTCCCAAATCTCGATCGCGTCCTCCATCGGAATGAGACCGGCAGCAAGATGATGGCGACCTTGCGCCCAGAGCGGATCGAGCGCCCAGGCTAAATCCTCCATCGGATCGCCGATATGCGTCAGCTCCCAATCAATGATCGCGCGAATAACGCCGGCGCGGTCATGTAAGAAATTTCCAATGCGATAATCGCCATGCACGATGGAGAGACGCGGCGGCGAGGGCGGCGGATTGGCGCGCAGGCGCCGTATTGCAGCTTGCGCGATCGGCTGCGGTTCCAGCGCGTCCTGTGCGATGATGCGCGCCCAGTGGTCTAGTTCGCGGCTCCAGCACTCGTGCGGCGCCGGCGCGACGCATACTTCCGCGAGCGGCGTTACGTACGGATCTATCGCGGCGATGCGCCCGAGGATCGCGAAATAATCGCGTCCGATCGAATCCTTGTGTGGGCCGAAAGGATCGGGATGAAAGGCGCTGGCTGCGTGTGCATTCTCGATGCGCTCCGTGATGATCGCAGGCGCGCCGAGCACACGCGCATCACTCACGAGCGCAAGCGGACGTGGCGCAGGCACGCCGCGATCCTGCATGCTTTTGCAGGCCGCGAATTCAAGCGCACGATCCGTATCGACAATTGCATCGGGCGGATCGCGACGCAGGATAAAGCCCCGGCTTTGCTGCGAACCATTTTGCGAAAACACGGCGTCAAACGAATAGGTCTGCCGGCTTGCGCCGCCAGGCAGCCGCGCCACGTTCTTGACTTGGAGAGCGCCGCCGTCGCTGAGCGCGCGCGCGAGGAAGGCCTCGAGCCGCGTGATCTCTCCCGCTGTCAGCATTGCTCCTCCCAGTTTCGACCCGCGTCCTTAGAGCGCGCGGCTGCGACAATTGTTTGGCGCCGCTTGGCTCAGCTATAGCCGTGCAGGAAGCGTGCGCGTCAATGCGCCAGCGGAGGAGACGTGATGGCGGACAGCGCGAGTGTTGGTTTTGCGCGTACCGCGCTGGTGATCGCCGCGATATCGGGCTTGCTCTGCGTTGCGATTGGCGCATTCGGCGCCCACGGGATGAACGACCCGAAACCGAAAGAGTGGATCGAGATCGGTTCGCGCTATCAGATGTTTCATACGCTCGCGGTGATTGCGGCAATCTGGCTTGCGACGCGCGGCGCGGCGTTTGCCGGCGTATCCGTGTGGATGTTCTTCGCCGGCATTCTCCTCTTTTCTGGTTCTCTTTACGCAATGGCGTTCGGCGGGCCGCGCATTCTAGGCGCGGTGACGCCGATTGGCGGGCTGGCGTTTATGGGGGGCTGGGCCGCCTTCGCCTTTGCCGCGTTCAAAGCCTTCAAGTGACGCCGTCGCGCAGCCTTTTCACAGGTCCTGCCGCGCGCATCACGCTGGCGATGTCGGCGTGGTTCGGCGCGTGGGGCGTTACGCTGCCGTTTCTCCCGCGCTGGCTTGAAGCGGAGCGCGGTCTCACTGGGGCGGAGATCGGCGCCGTGCTCGCCGCAGCGCAAATGATGCGGATATTCTTTGGCCCCGCGCTTGCGGCATGGGCGGATGGTTTCGCCGACCGGCGCACCGCCTTCCGCATCATGAGTTTGGCGACCCTCGCTGCTTACGCGCTGTTCTTTTTCACAGCGCACGGATTTCTCGCGCTGTTCTTTCTGGGATTCGCCGCGATGACGGCGGCGCAAACACTCGGCCCGTTGATCGAAAGCGCCGCTTTGCGCGCGAGCCAACGCGCGGGCGAGATTCCATTCGGCGTCGCACGCGGCATCGGATCGCTTGCTTATATCCTCGGCAATATTGGCGGCGGCGCGTTGATCGCGGCGATTGGATTGATTGGCGTGCCCCTGTGGACGCTTGGATTCCTCGTCATCTCGAACATTGCTGCGTGGTTTTTGCTGGCGCCCGATCCTGCGCCTGCGGATCGCGGCGGCTTTCGTCTGCGCATCAAGTCAGGGCTTGAGCTTGCGCGCACGCCACGCTTTCTTCTGCTGTTGTTTGGCGCTGGCTTCATTCTCTCCGCGCACGCATTTTACTACGGCTTCTCAACGATCATTTGGCGCAAGCAGGGCATCGCCGCTGACGTGATTGGCTATCTGTGGGCGATCGGCGTCGTGTTCGAAGTGCTGTTGCTTTTTGCGCTGCCGCGCATCGAGCGTTGGTTCGGTCCCGGCATGCTGATTCTGATCGGCGCGGCGGCGGGGATTGTCCGCTGGATCGGATTGAGCTTCGCGCCGGTGAATTGGCTGCTATGGCCGTTACAGGCTTTGCACGCGCTGACATTCTCGCCCGTGCATGTCGGCGTGCTGCATTTCATTCAGCGTAACGCGCCGGATGCGCAATCCGTGTTTATCCAAACGCTCTATGCGTCGCTTCATGGCGGTCTCTTGATCGGCAGTGCGATGCTGGCGTCTGGCTGGCTCTACGATCATGTGGGCGCCCAAGGCTATTGGGCGATGGCGGCGCTCAACGTGCTGGGCGGCGCGCTTATCGTGGCGCTGGTTCTGAAAGATAAAAACGCGCCCCGCTTGCGCGAGGCGCGTTGAAAGTCACCACATCGGAAAGGTTTACGCCATCGCGGCGTCGATCAGAAGGAATGCGCGCACGATTTCCGAGCCGCGCGATTCTGTTTTCGCGAGATCGGGACGTTTGCGGAATTCAGCGGCGATATCGAGCGCATCGGCGTTGCGTTTCGTGTAGCGGGCAATGCGGCTGACGGCGACGGGGGCAGCTTCCGCAACCGCACGGCGGCGCGAGGTGGCGCCGAGGCGTGAACGCTGGGCGATGCCATCGAGCGCTGCCGTATCGAGCGCCGCACTCAGTTCAACGCCGGCGGCAGCGATGAGATCGATCGCGTTTTGCTTCAAGAGCTGATCGGGATCGATTTCGACCGTGCCGAACTCGCTGAAGTCGAAGCCATCCATGCTCACGTCCGCGTTGGCGGCGACGATGTCGGCGTCAGGCGTGAAGTTCGTCCATTCGGACACGCCCTTGAAGTTCGTGAAGCCAGAGGCGACCGGCGCGGGGCGTCGCTCGTTCACGCGGACCGGCGCTTCGACCGCAGCGACATAAAGCGCTTTGTCGGCGAAGGCTTCGTTTGCGACGCGGGCGACGGGGCGCTCAACGATGCGCTCGGCGGCGCGTTCGATAACCGGCTCGGGTTTCTTCACTTGCGCTGTTGCGGCAAGCGCGGTGAGGCGGCGCTCGATCGACGCGACATGACGTTCGGCGGCGGCTTGCGATTCTTCGGAAGCGGCGCGGGCGGACTTCGCGGCTTCGGCAAGGCGTTGCAGCGTCGCGTCGGCGGCGTCGGTTAACGCGGCGGTTTCTGCACGCACCATTTGCGCGGCGCGGCGCGCTTCGATCACGGCGCGTTGCGTGGCGTCACGCACTGCAGTTGCGGTTTGATTGGCCGCAACCGTCGCTTCTTCAGCGGATTGACGCGCAG
>JBEVOS010000198.1:0-14886 GCA_040507435.1 Caulobacterales bacterium
GTTCTTGCCGGTGAAGCCCTGACAAATGACCTTGGTGTTTGCGTTGACAAGAATGGACATGAGGTGGCCGGCTTCCCCGCTGGCGGTTTGAATGGATCGGAGGCTTGCTAGCGCATCAGAAGCCCGTACGCAAAGGCGCCTTATCTCATCTGGCGCGCGCACTGACGCGGCGATAATGTCGCGGGGAAAAGCGGATCGCGAAGCCGCGTGATTGGGGAGAGTCGCATGCGGCGTTTGCTTGTCGTCCTGGCCGTCCTCATGACCGCAGCATGCGTAACGCAAAGCCGGCCCAAGACCTTTTCGGGGACGATTGCCACGCCGCCTGCAGGATCGACGATCATCGTGATGGCGCCGGACATTCAGCTTTCGCTGCTCTCCGCCGCGGGCGCACCCGAGCCGCGGGCCGATTGGTCCGCCGCCGCGCAGTCCAACATCGCCGCCGCGCTCGCGAGCAATCTGCAGACGCAAGGCCACCGGCCGCTGGCGCTCGATCCTTCAACGCAAATGGCGGGCCGTTCCGGCCAGCTTATCCGGCTGCATGACGCCGTCGCCTCCTCCATCATTCTGTTCAACTACGCGAATGTGCGGCTGCCGACGCATCGCGACAGTTTCAATTGGACGCTCGGGCCCGGCACGCGCGAGATCCAGACGCAACACGGCGCGCGCTACGCGTTGTTTATCGGCGGCGGCGGCTCGTATGCGAGCGCCGGGCGCATCGCAACGAGCGTGATTGTCTCGGTTCTGTTCCGCACGGTCGCGACGACGGGCGGCGGCCAGCAGCTTTACATGTCGCTGATCGATTTGGAGACGGGCGACATCATCTGGTTCAACGTTGCGAGCGCAGGAACTGGCGTCGATATGCGCGAAGCGGAAGGCGCGCGCCAATTGGTCAATCAGGTGTTGGAAGATTCGCCGCTATGAAACGCTTTGCGGCCGCGGCGCTTGCATGTGCGGTTTTCTTCACGAGCGCGCAGGCGCCAGCGCCCGCACCTGCGCCCGCTGCGCATCGCACGCGGCCGCCAGTCGACACCGATGAAGGCGGGCTTTGGGCGATCTCAGACCGCACCGAAGCGGAAGCGCGCGGTTCCGGCGAACTCATCCAAGATGCGGCGCTCACGACCTATATTCGCGGAATCGCATGCCGCGTGGCGGCGGAGTATTGCGGCGACCTACGCGTCTATCTGATGGCGCGGCCATACTTCAACGCGTCGATGGCGCCGAACGGCTATATGGAGGTGTGGTCTGGGCTTTTGCTGCGCGCGGAGGACGAAGCGCAACTTTCCTTCGTACTGGGCCATGAAGCGACGCATTATGTCGAGCGGCACTCGCTGGAGATGCTACGCGCGCAGCGCAACCGCTCCACGGGGCTGATGCTGTTCTCCATCGCGACCGCAATCGCAGGCGTCGGGATCATCGGCAACATCGCTTATCTCGGCACGATCGCTTCCCTCTTCGGCTTCTCGCGTGAAGCGGAAACGGAAGCCGACCGCGAGGGTTTCACGCGCGCCGTCGCTGCGGGTTACGATCCGCAATCAGGCGCGAAGCTCTGGAACAATCTGATCGCGGAGACGCAAGCGAGCGACTTTCCCGCTGTGCGCAGACGCGCGACGCATGGTTCGATCTTCGCGTCTCACCCCGTCACGACGGAGCGCGTCTCTGCGCTCACGGCGCTCGCCGCGAATGCACCGCAAGGCGGCCGCACCGAACGCACGCGTTATCGCGCGGAGATCCGCCCGTTCCTTAAGCCGTGGCTGCGCGATGAATTGCGGCGGCGCGATTATGGGCAGGCTTTGTTTTTGCTCGAACGCCTGGGGCGTGACGGTGAGGATCTCGGCATCGTAAATTATTACCGGGGCGAAGCATTCCGCTTGCGGCGCGGCGATGGCGATCTCATCAAAGCGAAGGAAGCTTATGAGCTTTCCATTCGCAGCGCCGATGCGCCGCCGGATGCGTGGCGCGAGCTCGGAGAGATTTATGCGCGCGAGCAACGCGCGCCTGAAGCCGCCGGTATGCTGCGCGCTTACATTTCGCGCGCACCGAACGCGCAAGACAAACTCATCGTCGAACAACGCATTCGCATTCTAGAGGGCGGCCAATGATCAAACATGTGACATGGGCGGGATTACGCGCATTCGCGTTCGCAACGGTCATATTGTTGGCGGCATGCGCCTTAACAAGCGTGAAGACGGGCGCGTACACGCCGTCGAACAGCTCTTATGAAGTGACGCTATCTGGCGGGTGGTCCGATATTTCGCAATTGATGCGCGCACGTTCACCGCGCGTGAAACTGCTTTCGATCGATGGGCCCCTGCTCAACCGGCTCTATCTCGCTTACGCGCTGCGCCCGGGCGATTACATGCTGCGTCCGGATAATCGCGAGACGCCGACGCCGCTTTATCGCGCCGACATGGCCGACACCGAGCTCGTCGAATTCATCGCAGACAATGTCTCGGCCCTCGGCTATCTGCGCCCGGAAACATCCAATCTGCGGCCGCAAAATTTTGGCGCGGGCCCCGGCGTGCGCTTCGACATCACCGCGCGAACAAGCGAGGGCCTCGACATCTCCGGCACGGCGCTCGTCTCGCGCCAAGGCGAAACCCTGAACGCCATGCTCTACCTCGCACCTAGCGAACACTATTACGCCGCGCATCTCGCGGACGTGGAAAATATTTTCACCAGCGCAAGGCTGCGGTGATCTGCAAGAATTGTAACATGAAACCGCCCCCGCCGACGTCCAGAACCGGTGGTGTGAAAAACAGCGATATGCCAAGTGAGACGTCGAGCAACAAGGGAGAGATCAGCGATGTCAGCCAATGGGGAAAGATCTAAGCTGCGCGTCGCGATCTGGGGGGCAGGAGGCGTCGCCCGATGTCTGATCCGTGAGTGTCTCCGTCGCCCGGAAGTCGAGATCGTGGGCGTATATGCCCGCAGCCGCGAAAAGGATGGTCGTGACGCGGGCGTGATTTACGGCGATGAGCCAGCGGGCGTTCTCATCACGACTGATAAGGAGGCTATTTACCAGGCGCGGCCGGATGTCCTGCTGCATGTGCCGCGAACGAGCGATGTGGATTTCGGTTCGGAAATTCTAGAGGATATCAAACGTTTTTTACGCGGCGGTACGAGCGTTATCAGCTCCGCTGCCTACCACTATCCGACATATTCCTCTTCTGCCGTTGTACGCGCGTTAGAAGAGGCGTGCCGGGAGGGCAAAGCCGCAATTCACGCGACCGGAATCAATCCTGGGCTCCTCTGTGAGCGTTGGGTGGTCGGTCTGACGGCGGGAATGACAACAATCTCGTCTATCAAAGTGCAAGAACTGGCCGATGTGGCCGCAATACCCAGTCTGGGCATGCTGCAATCTATAGGGATCGGAGCAACGCCAGAATCTTTGTTGAACAAGTCTGGCAGCCGTTACTTTGGCGAAGCTGTGAGCGGCGCGTGCGAAAGGATCGGCTACAAAGTTGAGCGCGTCGAGCATAGTTGCGTTGGGATTGCAGCGAAGCAGCAGATATCCCTTCCGCTCATGACAATTGAGCCAGGACAAAATGCTGCGATCATTCATCAATACATTGGGATCGTCGATGAACGCCCTTTCTTTACATTAGAGGAATATATGTTCGTCGATCCAGCCGCCTGTCCGATATCTCTCGACGGCGCGCCCTACGTCGCCACCGCTACGATCGAAGCAGAGCCAACTTCGGTCGCCATGCGCGTCGCACTCCAGGCGTCAATTGTCGAAAACCGAGGCCTTCGCACTGATGGAACGCGTCCCACCTACAACACGACGGCCGCCGCGATGCTCAATGCTATTCCTTACGTATTGGAGGCGACCCCAGGTATCGTCTACGCGCGAGCGTTCGGCGTTCATCGCCCCGACCTTCGGATAAAGCCAATAGTGCAATGACCTTAAGCGGCGTGCGTCATGAATGAATGTGATCCCTAAAATCTTCGCGCGCATCAAAACATTAGAACTCAAATAAAACGCCGCGGCTCACCCCACGGCGTTTTAAATTGTCCGCCACCGCGCATACGTCGCCGCAAATGTCGTGGGCGGATCGCGGCGGGAACGCAGGAACACATCTATCGAAATATCGACGAGATCGCCCTGCCCGCGCGCAAAACGCTCCGCCGCATCTTCCGGCGATTGCGCGAGCGCGCCGCCATCGATCGAGACATAACCTGCCGCGATGCGGCGCGGATCGATCTTGTTGGGCGCGCCGAGATGCGCGTCGAATTCTTTCTTCGCGGCTTGATAGTCGACGGGCGCGGCGAGCAAGCGCGCCATGCGCAAACGGCGCGGCGGGCCTTCATCTTCGGCAGGGCGATGCGCGGAAAGCGTGAGCAGAAAACCTTCGCGGCGAAAGCGCCGTTCGCTCTCAAGCACAAGGCCCGTGCCGCGCATCGGCAGCGCGAATGTTTCTACTTCTTCGAAGCCATCTGAGAGCGCGGCGCGCGAAGGTTCATCGGCGCGTGCGGCGGTGTCGATGCAGAGAGATTTGAAAGTTGTGAAGACGTGCGCGGGCTCGATGAGTGACGGCGCGGGTGCGAGGAGCGTGGGTTTGGTCATCGGCGATCATTTTCCAGGTCGCTGGCGATTGCCTCGATGTCTTGCGCGCCATGCACAACACGCACGACCCGGATCGCATCGTCGGCGAGAGCGAATATCACGACATGTTTTTTCGCAACGATGCGCATGTAGTGGGAGTTGGCGACAAGTTCAGCGCCGCGCACCCGGCCCTTCTCAAGCGCATTCAGTTGCGTGCGTAGTGTTTGCGCCGTCCTCAGTGCGGCGCGCGCGCCGAGATTTGCGCGTTACCATGCGATGATGGCGGCAATGTCCCGCCGCGCCTGCGGCGTAACATCGAAACGGCGACTCATTCAGCAGCTTTTCCAGCCGCTTCCTCTCGCTCCGTTTCAAGAGTAAGATCGATAATCCATTGATCGAGTTCGCGCTTGAAGACCTCGCCAGGAATCCAGCCGAGCCGGTCTGCTTCCGCCTCAGCATCATCAAGCGATTTGCGGAAAGCTTCGGTCGCAAGGCGATAGCCCTTCACGCCTTTCGCGACCGCCGCCTCGACACTTTTCGCGCGCCCAGCTTTCACCTCGGCCTCGGCCCAGGCTTCCAGATCAGGCGGGAGCGTGATGGCGGTCATATCTGCCAAATATCACATCCAGCGCTGCCGGAAAATCTAGATCAGCGCAATACGGCGCTCACGGCCTTTGTTTCAGTCAACAATTCCTCGAAGTCGGTAGGCGTCAGGCGCGTGAGCTCTTCGTAAGCCGGACGCGTCGCCTCACGCGGAGCGTTTCCTGCGCCGTAAAGGCGACGCCCGCCATCATGCATGTACGATAAAAAATAAAATGGAAATGCTGATGTGACGAACACCAGCGTTTCTTCATCTACACAACTATAAACAAGCCAATCGGTGCCGCCATAATCGCGGTGCAGCGGTCCATTATCGCATTGCAAGGTCGGCTGATCGGGAGGCGATTGCGCATTCGCGGAACTGCTAAATATTAGCGTAGCAAGCGCGAAGATCGCCCAGCGCGTCACCCCTTCACAGCCTTGACGATCTTGCGGGCTGCGTCTTCCAGGTCATCCGCCGGCAGCACGTTCAAACCGCTTTGCGCGATGATCTGCTTGCCCTTCTCCGCATTCGTGCCTTCGAGGCGCACGACGAGCGGCACTTTGAGGCCGACTTCCTTCACCGCTTCCACCACGCCCGACGCAAGCACGTCGCACTGCATGATGCCGCCGAAGATGTTGATCAGGATGCCCTTCACCTTCGGATCGGCGGTGATGATCTTGAACGCCGCCGCGACCTTGGCTTGGTCCGCGCCGCCGCCGACATCAAGGAAGTTCGCCGGCTCGGAGCCGAACAGTTTGATGATGTCCATCGTGGCCATCGCGAGGCCCGCGCCGTTCACCATGCAGCCGATATCGCCATCGAGCGCGATGTAAGCGAGATCATATTTCGAGGCTTCGATTTCCTTCGCGTCTTCTTCGCCGAGGTCGCGCAGATCGGCCCATTCCTTGTGGCGATAAGCGGCGTTCGAATCGAAGCTCACCTTCGCATCGAGGCACACAAGCTTGCCGCCGCCCGTGAGGATGAGCGGGTTCACTTCGAGAAGGCTCATGTCGCTCTTTACGAACGCCGCATAGAGGCGCGTCAGCACATCATGGACTTGCGCGGCCTGATCGCCGGAAACGCCGAACGCCGCGGCGACTTTCGCACTGTCGGCTTGCGTCACCCCGGTATCGGGATTGATTGCGACGGTGGTGATCTTTTCCGGCGTGTCGTGCGCGACATCTTCGATGTTCATGCCGCCCGCTTCGGAGGCGACGAACGCCACCGTGCCGGTTTCACGATCGACGAGCGCGGAGAGGTAAAGCTCCTTCGCGATGTCAGCGCCCTCTTCCACGTAGAGGCGGTTCACGACGCGGCCCACATCGCCGGTTTGCAGTGTCACGAGCGTGTTGCCGAGCATTTGCTTGGCGAAGGTTCCGACTTCTTCCGGCGCCTTGGCGATGCGCACGCCGCCCTTTTCGCCGGCGGCTGATTCCTTGAACTTGCCCTTGCCGCGGCCGCCCGCGTGAATTTGAGCCTTCACCACCCACACCGAGCCGCCGAGCTTGGCGGCCGCATCGACCGCTTCCTCTGGCGTGAAGGCCGGGAAGCCGCGCGGCACCGGCGCGCCGAATTCCTTGAGAAGAGCCTTGGCTTGGTATTCGTGGATGTTCATGTCGTCCCCAGGTCGAGATCGGTGCGGGTGAAATCTTGCCCGGCGCTTATAGAAAGCAGCTTTGGGAAGCGCAAATAGGGTTCCGCTCTCAGGGTAAAGATAGCGTCGAAGCGCCCCATCCGGCGGCGGCGCAGGCGAGCAGCAGCGGGATCAGCGGCGCCTTGAAGCGTACGAGCGCCACCGTCGCGAGCGCGGCGAGGCCGATCGCCCACAGGCGCGGGGCCGTGACATCCGGCAGGTCGATAGGGCCTAATCTCACCTGGGGGGCGAACAGCGCGTGCGCCGCGAAGAAGAGCGCGAGCTTGGCGATGATGCCGAGCACGGCGGCTGTGATCGCTGCGAGCGCGCCGGCCGCGCGGGGTTCGCGCTCCAGCCGTTCGGCGAAGGGCGCGCCGGCGAAGATCCACACGAAGCTCGGCGCGAAGGTGCACCAGAGCGCGAGGCCCGCGCCCGCAAGCGCGAGCAATGCGCCGCCCTCTCCCCAACCCGCGATGAAGCCGACAAACTCGTTCACCAGCACGAGCGGACCGGGCGTGGTTTCGGCGAGGCCGAGCCCGTCGATCATCTGAGCCGGCGTCAGCCAGCCATTCGCTGCGGCGACGCTGGTAAGATAGGCGAGCAGCGCGTATGCGCCGCCGAACGTCACGCAGGCGAGCAAAGAGAAGACCAGCGCGATTTGCGTCAGCACGTGGCCAGGGCCGAGCGTCAGGTAGAGGGCCGCGACCGGGCTGAGCCATAAAACAGCCCAGGCGGCGGCATTTCGCAACGCCTCCCCTCCCTCTCGTAGAGCGCCCGAGTCTGATCGGGCCTCCTCAGTCACACGAGGAGAGGCCGCAAACACAGCCCCCCAAATCCCCGCCGCGACGATGACAAGAGGAAATGGCGCGCCGAGCATAAGCGCGACGAACGCGGCGAGCGCGATCAGAAGCGCGCCGCGCGTTTTCAGACTGCGCTTTGCTATGCGCAGCATCGCTTCGATGACAAGCGCGACGACCGCGCATTTCACGCCGTCGAACAGCGCAGCAATTAGCGGCAGATCACCCCACAGGGCGTAGGTCCACGACAGCGCGAGCACGATCGCTGCGCCCGGAAGCACGAACAGCCAGCCCGCGATCAGCGCGCCGAGCGCGCCATGCATGCGCCAGCCCACATAAGTGGCGAGCTGCTGCGCCTCTGGCCCTGGCAGCAGCATGCAGAAGGACAGCATGTGCTGAAAGCGCGTGTCATCAATCCATTTGCGCTCATCAACGAAGACGCGATGCATCAGCGCGATCTGGCCTGCCGGGCCGCCAAAGCCCAAGCAGCCGACGCGAATACTTTCACGCGTCAGCGCCCACAGAGACGGTTTGATCTGTTCGTTCATGCCTCGCCCTTCGCGCTCTCGCACGTTTCGGCGGTTCTTGGGCGAGGCATTCGCCAAATCGGAGCTAACCGAACGGGGAGACCGCTTCGTCCCCTACCCGGCTTGTACAAAAGTTTTTTGGCGGCGCAAGCGCGACGCGTTACGCCGCCGCTTCTTCGCCACGCGCACGGGCGACGTCGCGATTCGCCGTTAAACTGGAGATCAAATAGAACACGCCAGATAGCGCAAGCGACACCGGAACCAGCAACAGCGTGTAGCGCAAGGATTGATCGCCGTAGGTTTGCTTGGCGATATCGTTGACGATGCCCAGAATGTACGGGCCAAGGCCGGCGCCGATCAGCGACACGCACATGGCCATCGCCGCCGCCATGAACGCACGCATGCGCGGCTTCACGATATCGAGCCCTGCCGCGATCGAAACGGAGCTGACGCCGCCGGTTACAAATGAATGGGCGAGCATCGTCACGAGCAACACCGTGATGTTCGGTGCGAGCACGACGGCAAGGACGATCGGCGCGCCGCTCAACGTCATGATCGCGGAAAATATCATCCGCCAATTGGCGCCGCGCTTGACCAGAATATCGCTGATGAAACCAGCGGCCATATTTGCAAGCACGGCGCCGATGCCGATCGTGATGCCGTACCACATGCTCATCTCTTGCGTGCCCATGCCGTGCACGCGCTGCATGTAAGCCGGCAGCCACGCGAGATAGCCCATAAAGGCGACGCTCATCAGTATTTTGGCGGGGAGAAGCGCCCACACCGTTGGGATGGTCGCCACATATTTAATGCTCGGCCACCAGCCGAGCTGAACCTCGTCGCCCGCTTTTTCGCCGCCATCGACGCGGCCGCGCGCGGGCTCGGGCACGGTGAAGAAGATGCACAGCGCGATCAGGACGCCGGGAATGCCCATCACGATGAATGCGAGCTGCCAGCTATGATTTTCCGTGATGAAGCCGGCGAGAAACGCGCCGAGTGAAATGCCAATACTGGTGCCGACCGTGATGAAGCCAATCGCCGTGCCGCGCCGCTTCATCGAGAACAGATCGCCGATCAAAGAAAACGTCGCCGGTTGATACGCGCTTTCACCCGCAGCGACGCCTGAGCGTATAAGCAGCATCGAGATGAAGTTGGTCGCGGCGCCGCAGAGCATCGTCATGACGCTCCAGAAGGCGACCGCGGCTGCAAGAAGGTTGCGGCGATGACCGCGATCCGCGAGACGCGCGACGGGCAATGCGACAGTGACGTAGACGAGCGACCACGCGATCCCGTTTAGGGCGCCCATCGCCGCATCGCTCGCGCCCAAATCGTTTTGGATCGGCACGAGCAGCACAGCGAGAATGTTGCGATCCGCCGCCGCAAGACACGCGACGCAGGCGAGCACGAAGGTGATGTAGACGCTTTGCGCATTCGAGATATTCGTCTGAACGCCCGCGCCTCTCGGAAAACCGGACGCGGATTTCGACTCTGAACTCATCTCGGACACGCATTTCCTCCCTGCGCCGATTCCCTGTTAGTCCAGTGATATCGCGCGCCGCTTCGCTTATATTTAAATCATTTATACTGCCGCCGCGCACGCGCGCCAGCAGAAATCACGCTCACGCCTGCGTTATCGGCGAGCTTCGCCATTCGAGGCTTCGCTGTCCGCGGCTTCATCAGGGCCGAATGCGCTTTCAGCCGCCGCAACGCTCGTCGCTTGGTTAACCGAGAAATGCTCTTTCGCCTCCGGCCCTTTGCGCGCGCCGGAACGCCAGAACATCGCTGCGGCAAGCGCCCCACCCGTCACCGCCGCAAACCAGAAGACGCCCTCCGGGCCGATCACATCCCCCACGACGCCTTGGATCGCGGGGCCGACAATTGCGCCCGCAGCCCACACGAACAACAGCCCGCTCGTCGCTTCTGCAATCCGGGAGGGCTCGGCGCGATCAGCCATGTGCGCGACGGCGACGCCGTAATAACAAAGCGAGCCCGCGCCCCAGAACGCGAACATCAGTGATGCGAACCAGAGCGGCGCGATATGACCGAAGATCGCGAGCACCACAGCGCATACAGCGCCCATGCCCGAGAGCGCGGCGATCACGATGCGGCGGTCCACGAAATCGGAATAGCGCCCAGCGGGCCATTGCAGGATGAGCGATCCGATCCACGCCGCCGCGTAGAATCCGCGCGCCGCGTCCGCGCCATAATGTGCGACGGCGTAGATCGGTGCGAACGCCATCACGCCGGAATTGATGATCCCGGCGCCAAAACACGCGATGACGGCGGCGGGCGCGGTCTTGAACAGAGAGCGGATCGCGAGCGTTTGCGATGCGGGCGGGGGCGGTTCGGATTTGCTGGTGAAGCAAATCGGAACAAGCGCCAACGCAATCGCGGCGGCGGCGATCATCCATGGTTCGGCGGTGGCTTGCGCGTAGCCGATCGCGAAGAACGGCCCAATCGCGAGCGCGGCTTTCGTGCCGACTTGATAAAACCCCATCACGCTGCCGCGCTCTGATTTCGCAATCGCGCCGGACATCCAGCTTTCGACCGCCGCGAACATCATCGCGACCGAAGCGCCCGCGATGAGGCGCAGCACGATCCACGCGACAAGGCCATGCGCCCAATGCAAACCCATGGTCGCGACCGCAAAGAACGCCGCGCATGCCGAAAAGACGCGGATATGCCCAACACGTGCGAGCAGCACCGGGCCGTACCACGCGCCGAACATGAAGCCGGCTGAGTAGATCGCGGCGACAAAGCCGAACGCGGTACGCGAGAAACCGTCATACTCGAACGCGAGCGGAATCTGTACGTTGAGCAGCCCCTGCCCGACCTGCATGATGAGCACGGCCGCGATGAGCGAGGCCGCATTGCGCAGCGAGGTGATCACCTGACCGCGCGGGCGGGTTGTTTGATCGGCGGAAGCGTTCATCGCGTCGTGGACCATATTTGTGCAAGAACGACAATCACGGGATTTGCGGCCCTAATCCTTGCTGGCTGCACGCATTTGAGGTTACTGGCGGACATGAGCAGCGCTGCCCGCCCCACAAAAAATAGGCTTCTTGCGAAGCTTACGCCTCGTGCATTTCGCAAACGCCCCGATAAGATCATTCAAATCGGCAAATTTGATGTGGCGGCGCCGTTCAATCATTATCTGACTTGGATCGCGAAAGAGCAGCCCCGCCGCGATTTGGCATTAGGCGTGGCTGCAAGACTAGTTTGCGAAAAACGCGGCCCAGCTTCTATCCTGGTTGATGTCGGCGCGAACATCGGCGCTACCGCCGCCATCATGGCCACAGCATGCAGTGCGGATCTCGTGCTTGTCGAACCAAGCGACGTCTACTTTCCTTACCTTGAAAAGAATGCGGCGCGCTTCCCAAATAAGACAACACTTTTAAAGGCATTTGTTGCGGACGGCGCTCCTATTTCGGGTTCGCTTCATCACTGGAACGGCACTGCGCATGTTGAACCAGGCGCAACGAGAGAAACGCCGACTTTGAGGCTTGAGAATTGCGCGGAAAACGCAGCTTTCCTTAAGCTCGATACCGACGGCTTCGACTTCCGGATTATCTGTGCGAACATAAGCACGCTGGCAGCGTGGAAGCCAATCCTCGCCTTTGAATGTCAGGTGCGGGATGACAGCTTTGTGACAGATGCATTTGAAACTTTCGACGCACTCAACGCCATCGGATACAACGATTTCGTTGCGTTGGACGATCAAGGTTATGTCTTTCTATCCAGCCGTGAACGCCGCCAAGCGGACCAGCTTGTCCGCTTCATTTCCCAACAAACGAAGGACAAAGTGCGTTTGAGTACCGGAAATTTCGATTTCTTCTTCTTCCATGCGGAGGATGCCGATCTTGTCGAAGCGTTTCTCCAGGACACCGCCTTTTAGGCGGCGCTACTGACGACGAAGGCTTTCAGCTAGCGAACTTTCCGTGCGCAGAACGGCCACATAGTTTGGCCCCACAAAATCTTCGTCGTGGGTGTCATAGTCTTTAAAGTGAACGCCGAGCGGATAGACTTTCCCTATTAAGTACCTTTCGCTCAAAAGATCATACGCATCTTTCAGCAAGAATCGCGCGTGAATGTTGTTCCTGCCGTACTCAAATTGGATGACTTTTACGGCTCCGTTTTCCAGCATCTTCCCGAAGCCGCGCAAAACCGAGCCCTCATAGCCCTCAGTATCGATCTTTAGAAACCGTATTGCCGATACGCCGGCGGCCTTTGAGAAATCATCGCCGCGCATCGTCGTGCATGTAACCCTCTGATGGTCCTTGAAATGAGACGTCGCGAAGGCGCCAGGCACCGCAGTCGATAGTTCATGCGCATTTTCTGAGAATACGAATGTAACCTCGCCCTGAGCTTCGCCAAGCGCAAGATTCTGAGCCTTCACTCCACCCGCCGCGCGGCAACGAACCTCCAGCTTCTGGTAAGTCTTTGGAATTGGTTCAAACGCGTAGATGCGCGTGGCGGGTGCGATAGCAGCCGCACTCACACACCAATCACCAATATTGGCGCCTACATCGAATATCGTGTCGCCTTGCTTGTAGCCAGCAAGAACAATTTCCATGATCCGACGTTCACCATTGGTCTCAAAATTGTAGTCGAGGTTTTTCGCCGCCTTTCGATAAGATTCCGCCAGACGAGCAAGCGGGCGAAAGGACGGTCTGTGAGAATAGCGCTGAATCCATCGCTGAACCGGTTTGAACTTGGCCATGAGGATCTCGCTATGAATAAGTCCGTTCGAGCGTATCCGAAATATCCGGATGACGATCGTATTGGTGCAGCACTGGCGGCATGTGTCCCGAGCCGGACATCACGAGCTTGTCTCCGTTAAAGACATATGATTCGCGGCTCGCAGTTCCCATCGTCGCGACCCGCTCATGATTGCGGATGATTTCACCATCGACGTTCTTACGAACGTGCGCGATGCATTGATGGATCGTTTGATCGCCGCCGCCGATTCGCATGCGGCGCCGCGGCGTGAGCTTCCGGAATTCCTGGCGGAAAATGTCGAGATAGCGGACCACTTCTTTTGCGCCGCCGATGATGACACCTGAGCAGATGATGGGCGATGATGTCATGATCGCCTGGTCTTCCGGTTTCATCAGTTTCCGGCACCACCAGGCGTTATGCTCCTCCTCGCCGATCGTTACTCCCTCGCTTTCGATGAAGTATTGGATTTTACGGGAAGTGAGCCCCTCGAACGGATTTGCCTGAAAGCACACGTCGCGCACGTCCGACAACATCACGTAGTCATAATCCGCCACGCGGTTCTTGAGGTAATCGCGGTAGAACAAGTAGCGCTGCGACTGCATCGAGCTTTTCCAGAGCGCCATCTGCGGCTTGTGAATGAGCTTCACGCCACGGGCGATAAGGTAGGCTTTCATATCATCAGGAATTTGCGCAACGACCATCACGATATCGCCGCTGTAACCCGTCGCTTTCAGGCTCTCGAAAAACACGGCGATCTTGGGCACGCTGTACCGGTAGATCATCCCCATAATAAGGTTACGCTTGCTCATCGTGTGACCTTTAGCGGCTTCCGCCGTGAAATCCAGTTGGCCCCCTACTCCCGCTTCAGCACATTCTCCACCAGCACGTTGGCCCACCACTGGCTCATGAACGCGGCTTTGAGTTTGGCGGGTTCGTAGGATGTCCGCGCCCATTCCATCAGCGGAATTTGTTCGCCGGTTTCGGCGGCGTAGGTTTCGAAGAAGAAATCGAGCATGCCGGTCTTGCCCTGCTTCACGTGCAGATAGCGCAGCGAGAGCTGTTTCAGCGCTTCCGAAATCGGCGCGCCTTTTTGCAGATGGAGGTAAAGCGCGCCCGCGAAGCCCGCGCGATCCGCGCCCGATTTGCAATGCATCAGCGCCGGCTTTTCCATCGTGCGGAAAATCTCCGCGAGGCGTTCGAGGCGCGCGAGGCTCGGCGCGTCGCGGGAATCGAGCGGCGCGTCAATCAGCGTGATCCCGTGGCGCGCGCAGGCGTCGTGTTCGAGCCAGTAGAAGCCGGTGTCGGTCGCGCCACGCAGATTGATGATCGTCTTGAAGCCCATCTGCGCATAGTGCGCGACGCGGCGCGGGCTCGGCTGATTGGCGCGCGCGAGCTCTCCGGGAACCACCCAATGAAAATTCGGAAAGGCGGCGCGCAGGAAGCCGTAATCCTTCCACAGAAGTTCCTGTTCGGCGCGGCGGCGATCACGCGGGTCTTTGAAGCGGTCGGTCATTCGGAACGCGCACAGATAAGGCGCCCTACCCGGCATTTCGAGTAGGCTCCTTTGCCGCTGCCTCTAGAGCCTGGGCACAAAGCGCGCGCGCGTCACAAACCAGACATCGTGCGGCATGCCGGCGTGGATCGTGCGCACGCCGCGCGACATGCCCATGCGGCGCGCAACGCCTTTGGAGCGCTCATTATCGACGTGGATGACGCTGACGACGCGCTCCAGATTGAATGTGACGAAGGCCCAATTGGCGGCGGCGCGTGCGGCTTCGGTCGCGTAGCCCTTGCCCCAGACGCGCGGATCGAGACCCCAGCCGATCTCGAAGCCGTACCAGCCTTCCGGCTGCCAGCAACCGGCGCGGCCGACGAAAGCGCCGGTCTCTTTCTCTTCGAGCACGAAGAGACCATAACCCTTGAGCGGCCAATGGCCTGCATAGAGCGCCATCTGACGCCATGCGGCGGTACGATCGAGCGGGCGGCCATCCGCCGTGAGGAATCTCGCGACATCGCGATGGCTCATCATCGCGGCGAAGCCGTCGAGATCGCTGTCGCGCCATTGCCGCAGGATCAGACGT
>JBEVOS010000222.1:0-3516 GCA_040507435.1 Caulobacterales bacterium
TGCGTGTTGAAAGGGCCTTGGCTTTCTTTGCTCGATGACGATGCGGATATTTTTCCGCTCGCGCATGGACGGAGAGCTGGCGAGACGCTGCATGCGCGCCTGATGGCGAGCGCCGATCAAAAATATGACGAAGCTAAAGTGCTCGTTCGCGAACTCACGGCGCGCGGCGGCGAAGACGCCTTCGGCTTTCTTTCCTGGGCGCTTGAACATGCGGATCGTGCAGGCCGCTCCGCCTGGCTGCGCGTTTTCTCGCGGCTTGGACAGGAGGCGCGCGATCCGCTGGAAGAATTGCTGGAGCGCGCGCTTTCACCGGGGCGTCACGCTGCGCCGACCTTGCAGCGTTTTCTTGCTGATATTGAAGCCGATTCCGTTGAAGTGAAGCGTGAGATGGAGTTGGGTCTCGATGCGATTCGCGTGATGACTGTGCATGGCGCGAAGGGCCTCGAGGCGCCTGTCGTCATCCTTCCGGACACGACGGGCGAGATTAAAAAGAAAGCCGACAATGGACTTTTGGAAACGGTAGACGGGTTTGCTTATTCGCCAAGTGGTAAGCAGGACGATGATGTGACTGCGCTTGCGCGCGCAGCGCATGAGGTGCGCGCGGAAGCAGAACATTGGCGTTTGCTTTATGTAGCGATGACGCGCGCGCGCGACCGGTTGATCGTGTGTGGATACGAGTTGGGCAATACGAAAACGGGCGCTGCCGCTGGCGCGTGGCATACGCGCATTTGGGATTCGCTTTCGCCTGTCGCGGATAAAATTGAAACGGCGTTTGGCGATGGTTTGCGTTTGGGCGCGCCGATGCGTGCAGATGCGTTGGCGCTGCCTGCTCTATCGCGTGAGGCAATGCCTCAATGGGCGTTGACGCCGCTAACATCGCGGCGCGTTCTGCGGGCTGCTGCGCCGTCTCGTCTCAAAGCGCCTGCGCTCCTTTCGCCGCGCAGCGCAGGACAAAAGCGGTTTCAACGGGGACGGCTCATCCATGGTTTGCTTGAGCGTTTGCCGGATTTGCCGCGCGACGCGCGTGAGGGCGCAGCGCATGCATGGTTGAAGCGCATGGGCGTTGAGGATGCGGCGGCAAAGATGTTGTGGGATGAAGCGCGCGCTGTGCTCGACGAGAGCGCGTTCGCGGCAGTGTTTGGGCCGGGCAGCCGGGCGGAGGTTCCGCTCTGCGGCGAGGCGGGCGGGCGGCAGGTGCGCGGCATCGTCGACCGGCTGATCGTTTCATCCACGGAAATTCAGGTGCTGGATTTCAAGTCCGACCGGCCAGCCCCGCTCGCGCCGGAGGATGCGCCCGCCGCCTACGTGCTTCAGATGGCGCTGTACCGCGCGGTGCTGACCCAGATTTTCCCAAAGCTTCCCGTGCGTTGCGCACTCCTGTGGACGGAGCGCCCAGCTTTAACGGAACTAAAGGCGGAGCAGCTAAACGCTGCGCTGGAAGAGTTCGGACGGAGTTGAAGGGGCGCCCGCAGGCGCTTACATCATCGCCACTGACTTATTGGATTGGAATTTACAGGAGACCAAAATGGCCACGGGCAAGGTCACGGACGATTCATTCGAGAATGACGTGTTGAAAGCGTCCGGCCCCGTTTTGGTGGATTTCTGGGCCGAATGGTGCGGTCCCTGTAAGCAGATTGCGCCAGCTCTCGAAGAGATTTCGAACGAGCTGGGCGAGCGCGTTCAGGTCGTGAAGATCAATATCGACGACAATCCTTCGACGCCTGGCCGTTATGGCGTGCGGGGCATCCCCACGATGATGGTGTTCAAGGACGGGAAGGTCGCCGCGACAAAGGTTGGCGCGATTCCAAAGTCGAAGATTTTGGAATGGCTGAACGATACGATTTGACCGTCACGTCTGCGTGAATGAAGGGCCCCGGCGAAAGCCGGGGCTTTTGTTTTGCAATTACGTGGCTGCGAGAATCTCCCCAGCGAGCAGCAATGAGCCGGTTACCAGAATGCGCGGGGCTTTTGTTTGTAGGGCCGCGTTGAGCGCGTCATCGAGCGAGGCGGCGTGTTGTACGTGCATATTTAGCTTTTGTGCGCCTTCTACGAGTGCGGTTGGATTGGCGGATGTGTCGCCTGAAAGTGGAATGACGATTAATCGCGACAACGCTGGCGCCAGCGCAGCGATGAAGCCTTCCGCATCTTTGCGCGCACGCAAAGCGATGATGGCGATGGTCTCACGCGGCGCGCGGCGATTGAGACCATGCAGCGCTGCCGCGAGTGCGCGCGCGGCGTGCGGATTGTGGCCGCCATCGAGCCAGAGCTCGCCGCCCGCCGCGATGACGCGATTTGCGAGCGCGCCGCTCGTGACCGGTTGGAGACGCGCGGGCCAATCGGCGCGCGAAACGCCAGCGGCGATTGCGTCTTCTGTGATGCGCGTATCGTTTAGCGTCAGCGCAGCCATGACAGCGAGCCCGGCGTTTTCGATTTGATGTGCGCCTTCAAGCGATGGCGTGGGAAGATCGAGAAGACGATCATCCGTTTGCACGATCAAGCGGCCCTGCCGCGCGAATGCGTCCCATTCGCGGCCGCAAAGGAGAAGCGGCGTGCGTGCGCGATCTGCGGCGGCTTCGAGCACAGATAAAGCCTCGTCGTACTGACGGGCTGCGATCGTGAGGGCCCCGGGCTTGATGATCCCTGCTTTGTGCGTGGCGATTTCGGCACGCGTTTCGCCCAGTACGGCTTGGTGATCGAGATCGATCGGCGTGATGACGCAAAGGCGCGGTGCGGCGATCACATTCGTCGCGTCGTCGCGGCCGCCAAAACCCGTTTCCAGCAGGACGTAATCTGCGCGGGTTTGGCTGAACAATAAAAATGCGGATGCGACCTGCGCCTCGAATTGGCTGAGATTTTCGCCAGCGTGTTTTACGCGATCAGCGGCGGTGATCAGCGCGTCATCGGAGACAAGCTCGCCTGCAATGCGCAAGCGTTCGTTGAGATGAATGAGATGCGGTTTTGAAAAGACGTGCGCTGTAAGGCCAGCAGCTTCGATGACCGCACGCAGAAACGCGATCGTTGAGCCTTTGCCGTTAGTGCCTGCGACGTGAATGACCAGCGGAAGTTGATTCTGCGGATCGCCGAGTTTCGCGAGCGCATCGCGCAAGGGCTGCAAATCGAAATCGCCGCCCTGCGTTTGCTTCGCGCCGAATTCAGGACCGAACAGCGCCTCGAAATGAAGCTGCGGCGCGTTACTCAGCCGCTTTCGCTTTCGGCTTGGATGCGGGTTTTTTAGCGCGCGTTTTTGTATCCGCTTCGATCTCGACGATATCCTCGATACCGGCGTCGTCATCGTTTGCGGCGGCGGCGTCTTTCGGCATCAGCACGGCGAGCAATGTCGCGACTTTCTGTGTGATTTCGCGGCGATCAACGACCATGTCGACCATGCCCTTATCGAGCAGATATTCGGAGCGCTGGAAGCCTTCCGGTAATTTCTGGCGGATGGTTTGCTCTATGACGCGCGGGCCGGTGAAGCCGATGAGCGCACCCGGCTCGGCGATGTGGACGTCGCCCAGC
>JBEVOS010000313.1:0-7519 GCA_040507435.1 Caulobacterales bacterium
CCGGCAGCGCCTGCAAATCCATGCGCGTCAACTGAAGAGCCCCGCCGTCCAGAAGCGCACGCGCAGCCTTGAAGACGGCGCGGTGATTATCCGCGAATGGGCGGGTCGATCTTATGAGATCGCCGTCAGCGCCAAGGGCTACGTCTATGACGGAAAGACCTATCGCTCGCTGAGCGCGATTGCGCGGCTCATCACTGGCGCACGCTGGTCTGGGCCGCGCTTCTTCGGTCTCACCGCCTGATGCGCGCAGCGGCTCCGATCAAACGCTGTGCGATCTACACCCGCAAATCCTCTGAAGAAGGCCTCGAGCAGGATTTCAATTCGCTCCACGCGCAGCGCGAAGCCTGTGCGGCCTACATCTCAAGCCAGGCTGGTGAAGGCTGGCGCGCGCTGCCGGATTTTTATGACGATGGCGGCTTTTCGGGCGGCAATATCGAGCGTCCCGCGCTTGTACGCCTGCTCGCCGATATCGACGCCGGCAAGATCGACGTCATCGTCGTTTATAAAGTCGACCGATTGACGCGCTCATTGGCGGATTTCGCGCGCATCATCGAACGGCTCGAAGCCAAGCAAGCCTCGTTCGTATCCGTCACGCAGTCTTTTAATTCGACCACCTCGATGGGGCGTCTGACGCTCAACGTGCTTTTATCGTTTGCGCAGTTCGAGCGCGAAGTAACGGGCGAGCGCATCCGCGACAAGATCGCGGCCTCAAAAGCCAAAGGACTCTGGATGGGCGGGCGTCCTCCGTTCGGCTATACGCCGAAAGGGCGCACGCTCGAGATCGATCCGGTGGAAGCCGATCGGGTCAATTTCATTTTCCGCCGTTACCTTGAACTCAAATCGGTCAATGCGCTGGCTGACGATCTTGGCAAGCGCGGTGTGCGCGGCAAGGCCTGGACGACGCGCAAAGGCGTTGTGGCCGGCGGTGACGTGATGGCGCGCGGCGCGCTCTATCACCTCCTCCGCAACCCGCTCTATCGCGGCATGATCGTGCATCGCGGCAAGGTTCATGAAGGCCAGCACGCGGCAATCGTCGATGAGGCGACCTTTGCAGCGGTGCAGGCCTTGCTCGATCAGCAGAGCGGCGCCCGCGCTGAGCGGCCTTTGCGTTCTGAAGGCTCCGCCTCTGGAGGCTCAACATTGTGCGGTCTGCTCTTTGACGATGCTGGCCATCCGATGAGCCCAAGCGCGACGCGCGGAAACACCGGCAAGCGTCACCGATATTATGTGTCGAAGCCTGCGCTCGTGGGCAAAGCTGCAGAAGCCGGATCATGTCCACGCGCCCCCGCGCGCGCGCTTGAAGATCTCGTCGCTGATCGTATGAGGCGTGCGCTTGGTGAAAGCGATGCGACATGGCCAGCGCTTCGTGCAGCGCTCTCGCAGGTGATCATAAGCCGCGGCGCCGTCACGTTGAGGCTCTCCAGCGCAGTCGCTTCATCAAAAGCGATGGCGATCCGCGATCGCCTCGCCGCCCATGATCGCTTGGAAGAAGGCGATGATGGGCTTCGCATCATTGCGCCCGTTCAACTTGTGCAGCGCGGCGGCGCTGTCCGCTTGCTCGATCGCCATGGCCGGCGGCTGTTAGACGAGATCGAACCCAATCAGACTCTCATGCGTGCGGTGGCGCGCGGACACGATTGGCGCAGGCTGCTTTTGAGCGGCGAATACCCGACCAATCGTGCGCTCGGCGAAGCGTTCGGATACGGCGAAGAGGTCGTGCGCAAACATCTGCGCCTCGCCTTTCTAGCGCCTGACATCACCCGGGATATTCTGGACGGACGCCATCGTCCCGGCCTGACGCTCGATCAATTGCTGCGCAGCGAGATCCCGCTCTCATGGTCAGCGCAACGTGCGCTCTTTGGCGCCCCGCGCATCTGATCGGGAGAATAGATTCCCGTTTCAATGAAGAGCAATTCCCAGTTTTTTGCGCAAAATTCCCAGTTAAGCGTCACGGGAATTCCCGTCACGACTCTAAAAATACATTGCAATCTCTGTGTGTTAGCGCGGTCAGAATCCGCCGATTCTGCGATGTCGATGGTTTTTCCCTGTTAATTCCCAGTTACACGGGAAATCCCGCAAACCGCGCCAAAGCGCGATGCGCTTTGAAAGAAAACGACCTGCTCGTCTTTGGAATGGAGACGCATGCGCCGAATGCGCCGGGAATTTCGCGTGAACGTCCGAAACGCACGCGCACAGAGACGCGCCATACGCCAAAAGACGCCGACTTTTCCGCGACATGTGCGAAGGAGAAACGACCTAGTCTGGGGACCGGAGACTAGCTGGCGGACAGAGAGGGATTCGAACCCTCGATAGAGTTGCCCCTATACACGCGTTCCAGGCGTGCGCCTTCAACCACTCGGCCACCTGTCCAGGCGGGCGCTTATAGGGCCCCTTGTTTCGACATGAAAGCCCCACGACGTGCGCTGCTACGATCGCCGCAGGGCTGACGTATGACGCTGAACTTCCTACATTCATCGCAACAAGGAGCGCCCATGTTCGCCACCCGCAAGAAGCTCGAACTTCCCACCGCCGCGGAAGCACTGCCCGGCCGCGCAGCGCCAATTCCGACCAGCAAAACCCACTACGTATCCGGCCATCCGATACAACCGCCATTTCCAGGCGGGCTCGAAGAGGCGCAATTCGCACTCGGCTGCTTCTGGGGCGCGGAGCGCAAATTTTGGCAGACGGACGGCGTCTACGCGACAGCGGTGGGCTATGGCGGCGGTCTCACGCCCAATCCGACCTACGAGGAAGTTTGCTCAGGCCGCACCGGACACACTGAACTCGTGCGCGTCATCTTCGACCCACAAAAGGTGAGTTACGGCGCGCTTTTAAAGCTTTTCTTCGAAAGCCACGACCCGACACAGGGCATGCGCCAAGGCAACGACATCGGCACACAATATCGCTCCGCGATTTATACGCTGAACGATGCGCAAAAAGCGCAAGCGGAAGCCGCAGCGAAAAGTTACGGCGAAACGCTGAAGGCGGCTGGCTATGATCCGGTGACCACCGAAATTCGCGAAGCGCCGCCTTTCTACTATGCTGAAGATTATCACCAGCAATATCTGGCGAAGAATCCAGGCGGCTATTGCGGCCTTGGCGGCACCGGCGTCGCCTGTCAGATCGGAACGGGCGTATCGGCGTGAAACGAAAAGAAATCGACGCGTGCGCGCTCGCCCTGCCGGGTGCGACGCTCGATTTTCCATTTGGAGATACGCCGATCTACAAAGTCTGCGGCAAGATGTTTGCAGCGAGCGAAGCCGTGAAGCCCGGCGTCGAATGCGCCGTTTCATTTAAGTGCTCGGATATGTCGTTTGCTCTGCTGACGGAACGCGAGGGCATTGCGCCAGCGCCATACCTACAGCGCGCAAAGTGGGTGCGTGTTGAAATTGGCGCGATGGACGCTGATGAAATCAAGGAACGGCTTGCGGAAGCCCACAGATTGATTGTCGCAAAATTGCCTAAGAAGGCGCAAAGCGAGCTGTTAGGCGACGTTGCGAAGCAAATTGCGCCAAAGCAAGCCGCCCATAATAAACCGGCGCGAAAACGCTAAACCGGCCAGCGCAATCCGATGCGGCGGCGCTGCACCAAAGTCTGCTCAGCGCGGCTAAGCGCGCGTTGCGCGACTTCGGCATGTTGGAGCGAATCCGTCGCGCGCAGTGCATCCATCGCGAGGCGGAGACGCGAAACGGCTTCCTCAAGCTTGTCGCGCGCGCCCTCTCGTTCACCGAGCGCCGCCAGTGCGCGTCCAATCTCTTGTTGCGCCGCGCCCCACGCGCCTGGATCGGTGGTGCGGTCAACCTTATCGAGATAGCTCTGGCGCGCATCGAGCGCCTTTTGAAGCCAGCGCACATGCCCGCCGCGCTCGCCAAGGCTGAGCGCGCCAGACGCAAAATCGTTGGCGATGTCGAGATGCAGATTTTCGCTGAGATCAGGCGATGCCCCGGACACCATCTTATCGAGCGCTTCGACAATCGGCTGCAAACGCTCAGGCTTATAATCCTGCGGACGATTCATCACCGGACGCGCCTTGCGAGCGCATACGTAAGCAAGCGCGCGCTGCACGGTCTCGTCAGGGCGGCCAACGCGCCAATTCAACTGCAAGGACTGCACTTCATGAGTGCGCCCGTAAGCTGGCATTGTCATGAGGCGCAGATCGAGTTTGCCGAACATCGAACGCCGCCCCCAGATGATGACATCTGCGGCAGAACGTTCGAGCGCTTCCTCGGCTTCAACGGCGACACGCCGGCGCGCTTCGGGGTGCGACCGTTCGGGGATCGCCTTCAATTGCAACGGAAACAGATCAACCTGAACTTCCGACTGAAACGCGAACAGTCCGAAATTGTCCTCGATCGCTTCCTTCATCTCCTCACGGAGCTGGTGATCGCCGCCCGGAAACTGCGCCACGAGGATGAGCGCGCGGTGATCCTTCATGCGCTTCAGCGCTTGCGCGCGCAGCGCCATCCGCGCCTTGCCGCTCGCCTTCATAGTCCCGCTGACCAGCCAGAAAACCGCAATCAAGCCCGCGGCCAGGCCCATCGAAACGAAAGCCATTACGACATCGGGAAACTGCACGAACGCGTCGAGCACTTGACGCGGTATGAGGCGCAGCAGTTCAGGCGCCAAAAGGGGCGCCGAAGAAGCAGCAGCGGCAAGGCTCATGCGGTCGTTCGTCCTGGCTCAGTCAGCGTCACAAAAACGCGAGCGAAACCTGTAACACCGGCAAAGGCGCCCGCGCAACGCACCGGCGCCGTTTGACGCAGAAGGACTTTCCCCTGCCTGGGGAACAAGCGCCGGCGCCCTGCTTGGATTACTGATTTTGCTGGGCCTTCATCCGCTCCATGGCCTCACGCATCTGTGCCGCCATCGGACCAAGGTCCATCACCTGGTAGCCAGCTGGAATTGTGAATAACGCGGGGTCTTGCGCGCCGCGCTGAACGCTGGTCGTCTCCCACGTGGTGACGCCATCTTCCGTGCCGCGCAGGAAAATACCATCCGACGTCACGCAGGATGTGCGGGCCTTAGGATCATTTTCGCTTGGCGCCTGCGCCCATTCCGTGCCGCTCGCCCCAGCGACCGAGCAGCTGCCGGTGCGCGTGATCGTCCGCCCCTCGCCGCTCCAGCTCTTCATCGCGTCCGTGACCTGGGCAGCATCGAGCGGCATCCGCACCGCCATACGCTGGCCCGCGCGCTCCGAAAGCGTGAAGGCCTCGTTCGCATCCAGGTTGGTCACAATCGCGCTGGCCGTGCCGTCTTGAACGATTTCGACCCTCATTTTGCGGCCATCACGGATAATGACCATCGGGCGCGTTTCGCCATTCTCTGGATTCGTGATCGTCACGTCCGAGCGATAAGACGCTTGAAACAGATTTGGAAAAACGCTGTCCAGCGTAGCTGGGCCGCCATTGCCGCCGCCCGCGGCGCCGTTAGGCGCGCCGCCCTGTCCACACGCCGCCAAGAGGACCGCCGCCGTCGCAAACACAATTTTCCGCATGAGATCTCCCTTGAGCGCGGCTTAGCACGCGCTTCCGCTCAAGGCGACGAGAACCATACCGCGCGCAGCGCATTGAGAAGCAGGAAAGCGCCAATGAAACTTCAAGCCTTGCTGATCTCCGTATGCCTCGCCGCCTCAGCTTGCGGCGGTGGGGCGCCGCTTACGGATCAATCCTCAACATACGGACCCAAACCTGTTCTTCCGCCGCCGCAAACCGGCGGCCTGGTGCCGACGATCAAGGTCGCGGAAGCCGTCGGCTGGCCTGAAGGCGCTGCGCCCACCGCGCCAGCGGGCTTTACCGTAACGAGATTTGCTTCTGGCCTCTCGCACCCACGTTGGATGAAGCTTTTGCCAAACGGCGACATTCTCGTCGCTGAGGCGGCGACAACGAGATCACGTGGAGGTCTAACGGCCGCAGCGCGTAACGCAATACAGGAGCGTGCTGGCGCTATTGAGGACGAAGGCGGCAATCGTATCGTATTGCTGCGCGATGGTGATGGCGACGGCGATGTCGATGAAAAGCACGTTTTAATAACCGGGCTCAATCAGCCATTCGGAATGGAGCTAATCGGCGCGCACTTATATATTGCCAACACTGACGCGGTGTATCGCTATCCCTATGAAGAAAACGCGACACGCATTTCAGGCCAGGGCGAACGGATACTTTCACTGCCTTACAACGAAGGCGCGAACGGCCATTGGACACGCGACTTGCTCGCTAAGCCCGATGGCTCAAAACTCTATGTGAGCGTTGGCTCTGTTTCGAATATTCCTGAAAACGAAGACGCATTCCCGCTCGAAACACGACGCGCCAACATTCTTGAGTTCAATCCTGACGGAACAGGCGAACGTGTGTTCGCAGCGGGCCTTCGCAATCCCAACGGACTCGCATGGGAGCCTGTGAGCGGCGCGCTTTGGGTTGCCGTGAACGAACGCGACGGACTCGGCGATGATCTCGTGCCTGACTACATGACGAGTGTACGAGACGGCGCCTTTTACGGCTGGCCCTATTCCTATTTCGGGCAGCACCTTGATCCGCGCGTTGAACCGCAAAACCCAGAGCTTGTCTCCAGAGCGCTCGCGCCTGACTATGCGCTTGGCGCGCACACCGCATCTCTCGGTCTGGCGTTCTACACTGCCAACCGTTTTCCAGAGCACTACCGCG
Organism: Caulobacterales bacterium; assembly: GCA_040507435.1. Classification (GTDB taxonomy): domain Bacteria; phylum Pseudomonadota; class Alphaproteobacteria; order Caulobacterales; family Aquidulcibacteraceae; genus JBEVOS01. Next base: position 6,660 of record JBEVOS010000313.1, read on the forward strand.
GCGGCGTTTTCATTGGCCAACACGGCTCGTGGAACCGGTCGGAACTCGTTGGATACAAAGTTATCTTCGTGCCCTTCGCGAACGGGGCGCCGAATGGCGCACACGAAGATTTCTTGACCGGCTTCCTCAACGACCGTGGCGAAGCACAAGGGCGCCCAGTAGGCGTGGCGGTTGATCGGACCGGCGCCCTCCTGGTCGCGGACGATGTTGGCGGCATTATCTGGCGCGTGGCGCGAGCGTCCTGAACGGCGATTCAGCTACTGTTCAGATTGACGCGCTCAGGCTGTTCTCCGCACGGAGTCTAACAATGAAAAAGCTATTCAGTGCGCTGTGCGCACTCGCGCTTGTCTTCACAGCCAGCGCGCCAGCAGCGATGGCGCATGATCGAGGATATGGCGGCGGCTATCACCGTTATGACCGCCGCGACAATCATGACGATGCGGTCGCAGCGGGCGTTATTGGCCTGGCCATTGGCGCGCTCATTGGGTCTGCCGCCAGCCGGCAGCGCAATTATGCACCACCCCCTTGCTACAATTGTGGTGGGCCGCCGCCTCCGCCGCCCTGCTACGATCGCTGCGGCGGATATCGGAGCGGCTACTACGACCAAGACTATTACGCGCCGCAGCCAGAACCGCGCACATGTTACGCGCGCGAACGGCAGTGGGATCCCTACGCAGGCCGCTATCTCATGATCGAACGGCCTTACCCTTGCTGATTGCTAAGCGTCAGGAAATTGAGCGGGTGGACTGGGCCGATAACGTGGCTCGTCGACCCGCCAAATCAGCAACCCAATCGCCGCACAAAGCAGCGCGACTGAAGTCGAGAACAAAACCGAATAGCCAAGCGTCGCAGCAAGAAGC
>JBEVOS010000164.1:0-4275 GCA_040507435.1 Caulobacterales bacterium
GATTTCGGCACCGGCTATTCGTCGCTTATTTATCTTCGGAATTTCCCGTTCACGAAGATCAAAATCGATAAAAGCTTTGTACGCGGCCTCGCCGACAGTGCGGACTCACAAGCGATCGTGCGCGCCATTCTCAGCCTCGCCGCCAGTCTAGGCCTCAGCGTTCTGGCCGAAGGGGTCGAAGAAGCGGACGAACTCAATTATCTACGCGACGCGGGCTGTCACGAAGCGCAGGGCTTCTACTTCAGCCCAGCCAAACCCATGGATGTGCTTTTCCCAAACATCCGCACAGCCCCGCCGACAGGGCTGCATCCGCCGGACGACTTGGGTGAACGTCGAACAGGGTCACGCCGGCGTGACGCCCCGCCGCCGCTCGTCGCACGGCTGCCAAACGCGAGCTAATTAAACGCTGACAGCCCAACCCGGCATCCTGTAGAACCGGCCTACAGGAGAATTCCAAATGGCCGATCATAGCGCGCACGCCCCTGGCCGCGGACGCATCTACGACAACATCACCCAAACCATCGGAGACACCCCCCTCGTTCGCTTGCCAAAGCTTACAAAAGCGCACGGCGTAGATGTCGATCTCATCGCCAAACTAGAATTCTTCAATCCGATCGCCTCCGTGAAGGACCGCATTGGCGCGGCGATGATCGAAGCGCTTGAGGCACAGGGAAAGCTCGGCCCCGATAGCGTCATTGTCGAACCGACCAGCGGAAACACCGGCATCGCGCTTGCGTTTGTCGCTGCACAGCGCGGTTATCGGCTTATCCTCGTAATGCCGGAAACGATGTCGACGGAACGCCGCAAAATGCTTGTCTTCCTCGGCGCAGAACTCGTGTTGACGCCGGGCTCTGAGGGCATGAAAGGAGCTGTCGCGAAAGCGAATGAAATCGTCGCGCAAAATCCTAAAGCTGTGATGCCGCAGCAATTCGCCAACCCGGCCAACCCCGCCATTCACAGCCGCACGACCGCCGAAGAAATTTGGAACGACACCGGTGGCGATCTCGATTATTTCGTTTCTGGAGTCGGCACAGGCGGCACGATCACGGGCGTAGGGCACACGTTGAAACCACGCTTGCCTAAACTCAAAATCGTCGCCGTTGAACCGGAAGCCTCGCCGGTTCTTTCGGGCGGCTCGCCGGGTCCACACAAGATACAAGGCATAGGCGCGGGGTTCGTGCCGGAGAACGTCGATCGCAGCGTGATTGATGAAGTCATAACGGTTTCAAACGAAGACGCGTTCGCGTTCTCGCGTGAAGCTGCGCGGCTGGAAGGCATGCCGGGTGGAATCTCCTCCGGGGCAGCGCTCGCCGCAGCAATTAAAATTGCACGCCGCCCCGAAGCGAAAGGCAAACGCATTGTCGCCATCATACCGTCATTTGCGGAGCGCTATCTCTCAACGGCTTTGTTCGAAGGGCTCTGATCTTTGCCGCATATGACATTGCGTATCGTGTTTTCAACAGTCACCGCCGCCCTGTTAGTTTCGTGCGCCACACCGTCGCTGCATGCGGCGCCGTCATGCACGGCGGAACGCTCCGTCTACACACTGCGCGGCGCACCGGATGCCACATTGCGGCTGATAGAGCCGCCGCACGCGCTCACCGCCTACAGTGATCTCGCCGCAAAAGTAGATTATCAAGGTGAAACCTATTGGTTCGCGTTTACGTCGAGCCTTGGTTATTCACGCAACTATGTGGGCCGCACGAGCGATCCATTCGAAGCCGCACGCATCGAAGACCAAGGCGGCGATCCACCTGACGCTTACACACAGCCGGAGTATAACGGCTCAGAAATCTCGTTCTTTAATGCGGGTTACGATCTCGCCGAGAATATTCCGCAGAGCGGAGATGCTCCTCCAGCGCACATCCTCGCGTCAGGCATATCGTCTGCTATTTGGTATTCCGAACCACGCCGCGAACTGCCAAAGGCAATGTGGGATTTCCACGCGTGCGGCGAACCCATCCCACCGCATGAGCACGGCAATGGCGCTCGATAAAGACGAGCTTGACCGCTACGCGCGCCATATCTTGTTGCGCGAGATCGGCGGGCCGGGCCAACAAGCGCTAAAGCGCGCCAAAATCGCAATTGTCGGCATGGGCGGGCTCGGTGCGCCCGCAGCGCTTTATCTGGCTGCAGCGGGTGTCGGCACGTTACGCTTGATTGATCACGACGCCGTATCGATCTCAAACCTGCAGCGTCAGATCCTTTACCGCACAAAAGACGTGACCACGCCAAAAGTTGAAAGCGCGAAACATTCGCTCGCTGCACTCAACCCACATGTCGCGATTGAAACGAACGCTGTGAAACTAACGCACGACAACGCGCGCGCATTGCTCAACGGCGTAGACCTCGTGCTCGACGGAACAGACGATTTCAGCGTGCGCTTCGCTGTGAATGCCGCCTGCCATGATCTCGGAATCACACTCGTCTCTGGCGCGGTCGGCCGTTGGGATGGCCAGCTGGGCGTCTTCAAGTCCGGCCGAACAAAAGCCAAACCGCAAAACGAACGTCTGCCGTGCTATCAATGTCTTGTTCCGGAAGAACCGCCCATGTCGGAACCATGCTCACTCGTCGGAGTCGTTGGCGCGCTTACAGGCGTGATCGGCAGCCTCATGGCGTTGGAAGCGATCAAAGAAATAACCGATGCTGGGCAAAGCCTCGCGGGCCGTCTGATGATATTTGATGGACTTGCAGGTGAGGGCCGCACGGTAAAATTGCCCGCCGATCCAGATTGTCCCATATGCGGCGCGCATGAGTGAAACGATAAGAGCCGATTGGGCCGAAAAACTTCTCGCTGCCGCGGAGCGCGATTTCGCAACACGAAAGCGCCTTGCTGACAGTGGCGCGCTTTGGGACGGCTACCATCCGGAGATGGAGGCGGTTCACGCGGCAAACGCTGACCTGCTTCTTGCTGCTTTCAACGCGATTGGCTGGCCTGGACGCGCGCGCGTCGGCGAAGATGCCGCACGCGCCGCATTCTTCATTCTTCAACACGCAATCGCAAAACCGGCTGTCCAGCGCAAAGGCCTCGCGCTGATGCTCGACGAGATCGCGAACGGACAAGCCAATGCGACAGACGCCGCTTATCTCGCCGACCGCATCGCGATGTATGAGGGCCGCGGACAGATGTTCGGCACCCAATTCGATTGGGACGAAAACGGCCTCCTTTCTCCAGCGCCCATAGCCGATGCGCAAAATGTCGAAACCCGGCGCGCGAATATTGGTCTGCCCCCGCTCGCTGCAGCAATTGCCGAAACGCGAGCCCGCGCTGCTCAAGAAAATGAAAAGCCGCCTGCGGACCTAGCGGAACGGCGCGCAGCTTTCGAGCAATGGGCGCGGCGTGTCGGCTGGAGAAGTTAAACTGTCTTGAGACTGTCGCTGACGCGCGCGATAGAAACGGCGAGGGGAAGCCTATGAACCTATCACGCCGCTCAATTCTCTTAGGCGCTTCGCTCGCTGCAACGCCAATCCCCGCCTGGGCGCGATCTTACACGGCTGGCGCATTCACACATGGCGTCGCATCCGGCGACCCGACGCAAAACGCCGTCATTTTGTGGACGCGCTTCGTGCCTGCCGTCTCAAGCGAAGGGCGGATTGGCTGGGAGGTCAGCGAAGACGAAAATTTCGCACGCGTCGCACGGCGCGGAACGCTGACGCCTACCGCCGCGAGCGACTATTGCGCGAAGGTCGATGCGCGCGGCCTGCAGCCAGGACGCCGCTACTTCTACCGCTTCCTTTCATCGGCTGGCCCGTCCGTAACCGGCCTCACACGCACAGCGCCGCGAAACGCCGACTCGCTCAACATCGCGTTCTTCTCATGCGCAAACCTGCCGTGGGGCTATTTCCACGCGTATGGTGACGCCGCGGCTCGCGATGAAATCGATCTCTGCTTGCATCTCGGCGACTACATTTACGAAATGCAGCGCGGCGCTTACCCCTCTTTTAGCGAAGCAGTCGTGGGGCGCACAATTGAGCCGGGCGGAGAAACGATCACCCTCGCAGACTATTACGCGCGCTACGCCTCCTATCATCTCGACACAGATTTGCTGGAAATGCGCCGCGTTAAGCCGCTATCAACCGTGTGGGACGATCACGAATTAGCGAACAACACATGGAAAGGCGGCGCGGCCGCGCACCAGCCCGAAACGGAAGGCGCATGGACAGACCGCTTTGCCGCCGCCTCGAAGGCTTATTTCGATTGGATGCCAATTCGCCTGCCCGAGCGCCGGTCCACGCGTATTTATCGCAGCCTCGATTGGGGTGACCTTGCACACA
>JBEVOS010000179.1:0-4299 GCA_040507435.1 Caulobacterales bacterium
ATTCTGCACGGGCTATGCACCTACGGCACGACTTGCCGGGCGGTGATCGAAGCTTATTGCGATTTCGATCCTACCCGCATCCGCGCCCACGATGTGCGCTTCTCGGCGCCGGTTTTTCCAGGCGAGACGATCGTCACCCGCCTGTGGAAAGACGGCAATGTCATCAGTTTCGAGGCTTACCTGAAAGAACGCCCCGAAGTGACGTGCATCAAGAACGGCCGCACTGTGCTGGCGGAGTAGCCTTCATTGCGGAAGGAGCCGCGCGACCGGCTACACCGGACGCGCGAGCCCGCTTACAACTGGCGGCATGACCCGACTCGCCGCCGCCTGCTTCCTATTGCTGCTCGCCGCATGCGGCCGCCCTGCATCCACACCGCAAAGCGCGTTCGACGGGCGCGTCCGGGACTGGACGGCGGACATACTGGCCGAGAGCCCGGAACTTGCGACCAGCGCCGGCGTCGGGGAAGACATTGCAGGCGCTGGCTTTGCCTTGCGACTGGACGATCGTTCCGGCGAGGCGATGGAGCGGCGACGCACGGCCGCCATACGACGCCTTGCAGAATTGCGTGCGATTGACGCCGACACACTCTCCAAAGATGAAGCTGTCACGTATTCCGCACTCGACGAATTGTTCGCTGCGAATGCGGCGGCGGCTCAATTCGAATTTGGCGATTTCAATCCTTTGGGCGGCGCTGCTCCCTATGTGCTGAACCAACTCGACAGCGCCTATCTTACGCTACCGAGCTTTTTCGACACACGCGTCGGGGTTACGTCTTTGCAGGACGCTGAGAACTACGTTGCGCGTTTGGGTGACGTCGCTGGCGCGATCGACTCGGAGACTGCGCGGCTTCGCGCGGATGCCGAGCGCGGCGTCATCCCGCCGTCATTCATCATCCAGCGAACGATTGAAAGCTTGGAGCAAGTGATCGGGACGCCGGTCACAAACCAAGCTTATGTCGCAAGCCTACGCGACAAGCTTACGCCTCTTGCGGCGCCCGCAGCAGACGGAACGCCTAATCCCGCCGCGCGGCGGGCGCAAAGCCTGATCACGCAAGCGGAGCAAATCACTCAGACCCGCATCATCCCCGCTCACCAACGGCAAGCGCAGGCGCTGCGCGCTATCTTTCCGCGCTCTCGCGAGGACGCGGGCGTTTGGCGTTTGCCCGAAGGCGATGCGTATTACCGCGCGACGCTGAAGGTTGAGACGACAACCGATCTTTCCCCAGAAGAAATTCATCAGATCGGCCGCGCGCGCGTCGCAGAACTCACGCAGCAATTGGATATTTCCTTGCGCCGTATGGGGATGGCGCAAGGAAGTGTCGGCGAACGCTTGCGCACGATGACCGCCGATCCACGCTATGCCTATGCCGATAGCGATGAGGGACGCGCGCAATTGCTGGGCGATGTTCGCGCACGGGTCGAGCGTGTGATGCAAATGGCGCCGCAATGGTTTTCTCACCTGCCGCGTGCTGCGCTTGAGGTGCGCCGCGTACCGGCTGCCGCTGAAGGCGGCGCACCCGGCGCATATTACGACCCGCCTTCGCTCGATGGATCGACGCCAGGCATTTACTACATCAATCTGCGCAATCTCTCGGAACTGACGCGCATCGATCTGCCCACCCAGGATTATCATGAGGCAGTTCCTGGGCACCATTTTCAAATCGCGCTCGCACGCGAACGCGCCGATCTGCCATTGCTGCGCCGGCTCATGAGTTTCAACGCTTATTCTGAAGGATGGGCGCTCTATGCGGAGCAATTGGCCGACGAACAAGATTTGTACCGGCGCGACCCGATCGGCCATATCGGCTATCTGCGCTGGCAATTGTGGCGCGCAGCGCGGCTTGTCGTCGATACCGGCATTCACGCCAAACGCTGGACGCGCGAGCAAGCGATTCAATATCTGAGCGACACCACGGGCGATACGCCTGGCGTGATCGTTTCCGAAGTCGAGCGCTACATCGTGTGGCCTGGGCAGGCGTGTTCGTATGAGTTGGGGCGGCGGGAAATCGCGGCGTTGCGTGAACGCGCTCGAAATCGTTTAGGGCCGGACTTCGATTTACGCGGCTTCCATGACGCTGTTTTGCGTGAGGGCGAATTGCCGTTCAGCACGTTGCGCCAGCAAGTCGACGCCTATGTCAGCGCGCGCGCCGCGGCGGCGCGTTAGCTTTCGTTTCTCGCTTGCAGCGGCCAACCATGCCCGAGAGGGCCATGTCCATTGCCGAAACCGGGCGCTGCTTTAATCGCTTCGAGCAGGTAGGCGCGCGCACGATCAACTGCCTCGTTGAGCGCAAGGCCCTGTGCGAGCCCCGTTGCGATCGCGGACGCAAGCGTACAGCCTGTTCCGTGCGTTGCGGCCGTTTCGATGCGCACGGTTTCAAAGATGTGTGCGCTGTCGGCGCTCATCAGCACATCGCGGACGATGGGCCCTTCTATATGTCCGCCCTTCACAAGCGCTGCCTTCGCGCCAAGTTTCACGAGCGTTTCGGCAGCGGCAAGTTGCGCGTCGAGATCGCTCACGTCCATTCCTGTTAGAGCCGCCGCTTCCGGCGCATTTGGTGTGATAAGAGTGGCAATTGGCATCATGGCGCGGATCGCGTCGATGGCGTCGGGCGCCAAAAGCGGCGCACCGCCTTTTGCGATCATCACCGGATCAAGGACAATCGGCGCGTAGCGCGCGCGTTCTTTCGCGGCGTTCCCAACGAGCCGCACCGTCTCGGCTGAGCCGAGCATGCCGATCTTCCAGGCATCGGCGCCAAGATCATCCATCACGGCGTCGATCTGGCCGCGGATGATGTCTTGCGGAATTGCGTGAACGCCGGTGACGCCAAGCGTGTTTTGGACCGTGATCGCCGTCACCGCCGTCATCGCATAACCGCCAAGCGCGGTGACGGTTTTGATGTCGGCCTGAATGCCGGCGCCGCCGCCAGAATCGGACCCGGCGATGATGAGGACACGGCCTTTTGTCATTTCACACCTTCAGCCGCACGGAGAACGCGCAACGCCTGCGCCGTTTCGCGCACGTCATGCACACGGATAATATCAGCGCCATTTTGCGCAGCGATCAAAGCGAGTGCGAGCGAGCCGCCGATGCGATCCTCCGGGGCGGATTTTGCACCGTCGATCATTTGGATCATGCTTTTGCGCGATGCGCCGAATAATACGCGTTCGCCTGTCATTTTTTTGAGGGTTTCTAGACCGCTCAAGAGCGTAAGGTTGTGTGCAATGGTTTTACCAAAGCCGATTCCTGGGTCGATCCAGAGATGTGAAACGCCAGCAGCGCGCGCGGCTAATGCGCGTTCGCGCAAAAAGGCGCCGACTTCTTCGAGCACGTTTTCGTAATGCGGCGCTTGCTGCATCGTGCGGGGCTCGCCCTGCATATGCATCAACACAACAGGAACCTTTAGCTTTCCCGCCATCTCAAGCGCGCCGGGTGCAGTGAGCGCGGCCACATCATTCCAAATATTTGCGCCCACTTCGATCGCCGCCTTCGCCACGGCGGGTTTCATTGTATCAATCGAGATGTGCGCCTGCGTTTTCGCACGAAGGCCCGCGATCACTGGAATGACGCGTGCGATTTCTTCGGCTTCGCTTACAGCCGCCGCCCCAGGCCGGGTCGATTCTCCGCCAATATCGAGGATGTCCGTGCCCGCTTCGAGCAGCGCGAGGCCATGGGAAACGGCGCTTTCGCCCGCATATTTGCCGCCATCGGAGAAAGAATCCGGCGTCACGTTCACGATCCCCATCAAAGCGGGGCCCCCGGGAATTTTGGGCGCAAACGGACGTTCCAAGTTCATCACGCGGTGATACACGTCCGGGTATGAAATCCAACACCAGCCTGCGCATTATGCTCGAACCCGTGATCACGCCATTCTTCCGCACATGGTGGCGGATGAGCCGTGCGATGACGCTTGGCGTGCGGGGCGTCGCGACCGACGATCAAGGCCGCGTTCTGCTGATCCGGCACACGTACAAAAACGGCTGGCATTTTCCCGGCGGCGGCGTCGATAGCGGCGAGACCACCGTCGAAAGCGTCATCCGCGAAATGGCCGAAGAAGGCGGGATCGAAGCCTCAACCGCGCCGGTTTTGCTTGGTTTTTACTCCAATCGCGCATCGTTCAAAAACGATCATGTCGCGCTCTATCGCATTCCGGCGTGGAAGGCGTGCGCCCCGCTTGAGAATGGCGAGATCGCCGAGCGAGGTTTTTTCGCGCGCGGCGATCTGCCTCGCAGCACAACGCAAGCGACGCGCAGGCGGCTCGCTGAAATTTTCGACGGCGCGGAGATTTCAGCGACTTGGTA
>JBEVOS010000186.1:0-9267 GCA_040507435.1 Caulobacterales bacterium
TCAACGTTCGTCAATTCAACGAGAACTTGCCCGCGCGCGACGCGATCACCACTGTCAAAGCGGATTGTGCGGATGACGTCCGCAACCTTTGGCGTAATCACGATGCTCTCGAACGCCTGCGCATTACCAAGCGCCTGCACCGCATCGGTAAATCTTCGCGTCTCGGCGGGCGCCGCAACGACTACGGTAGCTTCCTGATGACCGCCGCCAGCCGCCGCGGCGCCGGCTGAACCGCCGCCCGGAAGAATTGTCTTAACGACAATAATGACCGCCATAAGCGCGAGGACGGCTGCGACAACCGCCGCAAAGCCGAAGCGCCGGACAAGTCCAGGCATGTACTAAATCCTACGTTTTAAGCCCTTGTATGGGCGCCCCGCTTACGCCGTCCAGCGCACGCATCTTCTGAGGTGACCACGCTAAGACGTACTGACTTCATGTAACATTTACTTAACAGCCAGATTTTGCCGGACTGTTACCGTTCGAGCGGTCCCCAAAGAGAGACGACGAGCGCCGTCTCACTTCCGCGAGGGTCAAGCCTGACGCGCACGCCGATTTGGACCGCCTCGCGCTGAACGCCTAAATGCAGCACTGAAGCCTGAAGCTTCAAGACCCCAACTTCGTCGCGGGGGGCGTACACGGACGCTTCCAGCATGCCCATTGCGCGATCGGCGATCCGGCGGCCAACCGCTACGTCAAAGCGTCCGATATCGCAGCCGCCCACGGATCGAACGCCAGCTTCGACATTAAGAAAGCTTCGCCCCCCTTCGAACGATGCTCCGCCCATTGCCCGCAATTCTCCGCCGCCTTGCCCGCAGGCATCGTAGAGGCCGTCACTACGCCACAGCGCGCTGGCTTGGACCGATATTGTGGCGTTTGGGCTACGAAGCAGCGCGGTTTTGAGGCCCCCTTCAGCTTCAACTTTGTAACCCGTCAGTACATTCGCGCCGCCGCTCACAATGAGCGGCTTGGCGACAATAGCGAACCTGTCTCCAAGCGGACGTTCCAGGTAGATTTGCTGCTCGTAGAAAACACGGTCGTCTTGAACGCCGATGGCGCGGGTTTCTATGCTTTGCCCCTCTTCCGGCGCGAGCCAAGCGCCCGCGTGAGCATCTGGATGCGCGAGCGCCACCGCCCCCATGAGCATCAAGCCGAATTTTCGCGCCGTCACGCAGCCGCCCCGCCACAACTTTACGTTACGACATATTCATTTCGTGGGCGAAAAGTGAAGGCTATTTTCGCTCATTTGACGAAGAAAGATGGTTAATAACCGATGTCTTCGCGCCATTCAGTCCGGGCCGCGCTATCTTACAACGCAGATTGCATCTATCGCCGGAGCGCGCATGAAACTCGCATTCTCAGCCAGCGCGCGCCCCGATGCGCAGGACGCCCTCACTAAACTGCGGGCCCGTTACGGGAATATAGGAGAGGACGAGGCGGACGTGATCGTCGCGCTTGGCGGTGACGGCGCAGTGCTAGACGCATTGCGGCGGCGGCTCACGGACAAGAAGCCCGTTTACGGTATGAACCGCGGCACCGTCGCCTTTCTTATGAATGAGTATGGCGAAGACGACCTTCCGGCACGGCTCGAGGGCGCTGAAATTGTCGAAATTCATCCCCTCGTCGCGCGCGCTACGACGCTGAACGGCGAAATCGTCATCGAGCGCGCCATCAACGAAGTTTCTTTGCTTCGTCAGACCGCACAGAGCGCGCATATCCGCATTATGGTCGATGAGGCCGAGCGCATGGCGCAACTCTCCTGCGATGGCGTCATTCTCGCCACGCCTGCAGGATCGACAGCCTACAACCTTTCCGCGCACGGGCCCATCTTACCGCTCTCGGCGCGGCTTTTGGCAATGACGCCTATTAGTCCTTTCCGCCCCAGGCGCTGGCGCGGCGCGCTTTTGCCGCACACTGCCCGCGTGCGTTTTGACGTTCTGGAACCTGAACGGCGTGTGGTGAATGCGGCGGCGGACAACCAGGAAATCCGGGATGTGCGATCTATTGAGATCGCCGAGGATTCAGGAGTGACCCTGCGAATGCTGTTTGACGAGGGCCACGCGCTCGATGAACGCATTCTGCGGGAGCAGTTCAACGTCTGAACAGTTGCAGTGGCGTCAATACATTATTGACGAACCCTGGCGAGATTCCGCTCAGGATTTCGTGATGCAAAACTCAAGTAACGGCCGCGCGCCGCTTTTCAGCGTTGAAGACATAGCCGGCGCCGAAGCGGCGCTCGCTTCGATGAGCGACAATTTTCAACTCTGGCTTAACGAAGAAATTCAGAAGCTCGGCGCGGCGCGGTTTAACGCTCAGGCCCATGGCTGGAGCGATGTGAGCCTTGGCGAATTGCTTGTTGCGGCTCATGACGTGAAAGGTCTCGGCGCGACCTACGATTATCCTCTCGCGACTGAACTAGCGGCTTCACTCTGCAAACTTTTGGAGACTCCTGAAGGCAAGCGAGCCGCGAGGGCAAACACCCTTCTCATCGATGCGCATGTCGATGCGATACGCGCTTGCGAGCGAGACGGGATCAGAAGCGCAGACGACCCGGTGGGGTGTAAAATTCTCCGGACGCTCGAGCGGCGGGTAGACGCGCTAAATATCGCGCCCGCCTGACCTGCCCTCACTCACCCGATTATTGACGCTAAATTCAGTATATTCATCCGCGTGATTTTAACTGCGCCCGCGCTATGGAAGCTGCGAGGATTTGCAGTGACAGCCACCAATATCATTCCCTTTCCACGCCAGCCAGCGCGCGAGCCGGTCTCCTTTTCGCTTGGCGTGCGGTACGATCTGCGCGTCGGCGCGCCGGCATCTGGCGTTGTGCGCCCGCTCGGCGAAGACGCGACGAGCTATTCAGGGCTTGCCCGGGTATTGCGCGCGGCGCGGATGACATGGCGTACGCGTTCGGCGTGCGGCCAGCTCACTTTGGTAGTCCCCGAAGGCATTCATCAGACCATGGATGCGGAAACGTTAGACGCCGCTGTGATCGAAGCAGGCTGCGCGCGCCGCACGCTCACATTTGAATTCCTCGAATCTGAGATTGTCTCATACGGTCCAGAGTTGGCGATCGCCTTGCGCGCGCGAGGTTGGGGCGTTGCGCTTAATGGCGACCCAGATTGCCCGCTACCGTTTGGTTCGAAAGCGCGCGGCCTCTACACGGAATTGGTGCTCGACGCGCCGGATATGACGAACCCGTTCCTGGGTCTTGATCCGCGTGATCGTTCGCCGATCGGCCGCCGTCTACTCGCAGCAAAGGAAGCGGGCATGGCGATCACAGCGGAGCATGTTCGTTCACAGGCGCAGGCGCGGCTTCTTGCGATGGCGGGTTTCGACCGTGGCAGCGGCGCGTTTGCGGATCCGTTGCGTGCTTAAATTACGACGCTACGCGCTCTGGACGGCTTCCGATCGCGTCCAGCTTATCGAGCAAATAGTCTAAGTCCTCGCCTGGAATGCTTTGGAACAGCGTAAGTGAGCGTTCGAGCATGCGCGCGCGAAACCTAATCGGGTCGTCGGCTGAGCCTTCCCGTTCGATTTGATGGAAGATGTCGATCGCGGCGCGGAATGGTCCAAACAGGCGCGGCGGCATGCCCGCCCGATCAAACGCCGCCTTTAGGCCAAGCGGCCCGCTGTCATGGATCATCAGCCACATGCGTTGATGTGATAGGCCTGCGAGTTCAGCCATCGCATGCTCGACGAAATCCATTTGCCCCATGCAGAGGCCGCGCATCAGCAGTGAAGGCGTTAAGCGGCCATGTATGCTGAGTTGTGAGACAAAGGCGGATAAATCCTTTTGCCGCGACGCCTGCTCTACAATATCCATCGTCGCACGCTCGCGGGCGCCCATGGCGATCTCAATGGCGAGTTGCGGCGGAAGCTCGTGGTTATTCACGAGGTGATCGAACAATTCCCCTGTGACCATCGACACAAGCTTTTCAACAACGACAACCGGAAGCACTTTGCGGCGAACCATTGAAGTCGTCGTCGATGACAAGCCTTCAAACCGCTCAAGCGCCGTCGTGAGCCCGCTTTCATCGAACACTGCGTTGTCATTTGCGAGCGCGCGTTCAACGACATGCGACGGTGAAAACTCAGCGATGGCGCCCGTCACGATCGTTGATAGTTTTTCACGGCTTGCGACGGCTAGCTGTTTGTTTGGGGGGCTCGCGCACACGATCTCGACGAGATCGGAATCCGTCAGCACCGGGGAATTGAGGATGACCGGGAGCGCGACCGATTCAATATCCTGCGCCAGCTTACGTGCAATCTCTCGCGGCAATTTCGGTGAGTTCTTTAGCGCCGTCGCCATCGCGCGACGCACCAAGACCGCGGCGTCCTCCGCCATCAATCGGATGATTTCTTCCGCGTGAGCGCGCTCATCCGGCGTAATCTCGGCTTCGTCGATACAGCGGCAAATCTTGTGCGCCGCCTGCGCGCGATCGTCGTCCGTAACGCCCTTTACGAGCAAACGGATATCGGCGTCCGTCAGTTTTGAGCGCATTGTCACTATGGCCATGCCTATCGCCTCGCCTCCCGACAGAATCCGGCCTTTGCGTTGGTGCTCGACACTTACGCCGCTGCGTTAAGAAACCCTTTCGGACGAGGCTTCTTACAATCCGGCGCGCTGCGCCCGCGCATATGCTTTAAGCGCATCGAAAGCGTCAGATTCGCGATTGTCGCTCCCGGTCAGCAGCGGCAGCAGCGCCATCGCAAACAAGGCGTGCGCGAGACCTGGCGACATGGGCGTCTCGCTGGTCGTCGCAGACACCGCAGACGACGCGCTCACGTCTGCATTCAACGACAGTTTTTCAAGCACGCCCTGCGCGCTCAAAGGCTCGCCGCTCGCGAAGAAAAGCCCTCGGTTCGCGGCCGCCTCACGCGGAAAAAGCGCCGATGCGTCCGCCGCGCCGCTTTGCGCCGCCTCGATCAATCGAATCGCGCCGCCCGTGCCCATGACGTGCGCCGCATAAAGTTCGCTGGCGTTCGGCGCGCGGCCAAAACGCGTTTGCAGCGTCGCGGCATTTTGCTGCGTTAGCTCTGCTGCCATACGCGCGGATGCGTCCGGATCATTTCGTAGCGCCAATATTTCCGAGCGCGCCTGTGAATCGGCGACATAGGGGCGGCCATCGCGAACGCCGATCTGCTGTGCGTACTCACCCAGTCCATGCTCCGCGCCGTACTTGCGGACGGTATCTAGCCAGGTGCTTTCAATGAACTGAAAGAGACCGGTGGCAGACGATGTCGACGCTCGCGCCGTTGGATTGAGAGCACTCTCGCGCCGTGCGGTTTGAACCAAGAGGTCGAAATTCACGCCGGTCGCGCGCGACGCGTTCTGGATTGCGTTCTGGACGCGTGACGCGCTCGCATTGGGCTGAACCGCATCGGTCATGCCTAGCGGCTCAGCCTATTCGGTTAAAGTGAGATTAACGTTTCGTTTGGTCAGTAGCTTTTCGGCAGTCCGAGCACGCGCTCGGAAATGAAATTCAAGATCATCTCGCGCGAGACAGGCGCGATTCGCGCTAGCATCGCTTCGCGCAGGTAACGCTCGACGAAATATTCTTTGGCATAGCCCATGCCGCCATGCGTTAAGACCGCAGTCTCGCAAGCGTTGAAGCCAGCTTCGGCTCCAAGATATTTCGCGGCATTCGCTTCGGCGCCGCAATCTTTCCCAGCGTCGAAAAGCGCGGCGGCTTTAAAGCCGAGCAAATTGGCTGCTTCCAGTTCGGCCCAGGCTTTTGCGAGCGGGTGGGCGATGCCTTGGTTTTGGCCGATCGGGCGGCCGAATACCACGCGCTCTTTTGCATATTGCGCGGCGCGCGCGAGCGCGGCACGCCCTAGGCCCACAGATTCCGCACAAAACAATACGCGTTCGGGATTGAGGCCCGTCAGCAAAATCTGAAAGCCCTTCCCCTCTTCGCCAACCAGATCTTCCTTCGGCACGTCGAGGCCGTCGATGAAGAGCGTGTTGCACTCAACCGCCTTGCGGCCCATTTTTGGGATCGGCTGCGCTTCAATCTTGGCACGATTGAAATCCGTGTAAAAAAGCGAAAGACCGTCCGTCGGTTTTTTGCATTGATCCTTTGGCGTCGTGCGCACGATCATCATGATTTTGGTCGCGCGCTGCGCGTTGGTCGTCCAGATTTTACGGCCGGTAATTTGATAGCCTTTGTCCGTGCGCACGGCCTTCGTTTCCAGGCTTGACGTATCGAGGCCTGAGTTTGGCTCCGTCACGGCTAGACACGCTTTTTCCTCACCCGCGATGATTGGCGGCAAGCAACGCTCCTGCTGCTCGCGCGTACCAAACTTGACGATTGGCATCAGCCCGAAAATATTGAGATGAATTGCGCTGGCGCCGGAGAATCCCGCGCCGGATTGCGTGATTGTCTGCATCATCAATGCAGCTTCAGTGAGACCGAGACCCGCGCCGCCGACATGTTCTGGCATCGCAATGCCGAGCCATCCTCCGGCCGCGATATCGTCTACAAACGCATTCGGGAATTCGCCGCTGTTATCGACGCCAAGCCAATAGTGATCATCGTATTTGGCACAAATCTTCTCGATCGAATCTTTGATTGCGGCGTGAGCTTCGGATGGTTCGATTGAAAGGGTCATTTCACATTCTCAAAGCGTGCTGGATCGAATACGGCCCGGTTTTTCACCGGATGGGCGAATACATAGTCTGCAATCAGGTCAGCCGTGACGTGCGCCATCAGCCATCCGTTGCGGCCATGTCCCGTAGCAAGAAAAACCCCCTCCGGTCCATGCGGCCCAATGAGCGGCGCGCCATCTTCGGACATCGCGCGCAAGCCAACCGAGACGCTTGAGACGGCGGTTTGACTTAGCGCCGGGCAGAAGCTCGCCGCAGACTCGGCCAAAGCGCGCGTTGCGGCATGATCAATCTCGAAATCGTCAGCGCCATCTATCATCGTTGCGCCAACAATCGTTTCATCCGCTGCGCCGCGTGCGATGTAGACGTCTTGGTTCCGGAGCGTTGGGCCTGCGCCGAGCGCGCCGCTCATCGCAATACGCTGGCCCTTGGCGGGGCGCACATGCGCGAGCGCTGGCAAAACGGCGCGTAGAGATTGAGATGCTGCAGCGCCAGGCGCAACGACAGCGATGTCAGCCGCCAAGCTTGTTCCGTCCACGCATATGACGCTGGAGAGCCTTCCATTTACGGTTCCGAATCCGACGGCTTCCCCCTGCACACGCGCGCATCCCGCGTTGAGCGTTTCGCGCAATATCAAATCGTAAGCGACGCGTGGATTTACGGAGGCTTCTTCGGCAATGAGGAGCGCCGATCTGATCTTCAAATCACAGCCGGCGCGCTCACGCGCTTCGTCGGCGCTCAACCATTGAGGCGCGATATTTTCTAAAGCGCCGCTCGCCAATTTAGCGGCCAGCCAATCCTCATGGACTTGATCTTCTGCGATGATCAAAGCGCCGTGTGAGAGTTGCATTCCGTCTGGAAAATGCCTCGCCTCTTGTTCCCAGCGTTGGAGGCCCTGCACAGCGAAATCCATAACCGCATCCGTTGGCGGCGGATGAAACAGAGCTTCAGACCACGGCGCCAACATTCCCGCCGCGGCGAGAGATGCTGCGCGACGCGGCGCGTCTTCTATTTGATCTGTATCGACGAGAATTGTTTGTGCGCCTGCGCGCGCCAGCCTCAGCGCGCAACATACACCGATAATGCCCGCACCAATGACGACGGCGCGCGTCACGCCATTCTCATTTCCGGCGGCCGCACCGCGCGTTCGAATATTTTGCTGAGCGCCTCATGCAGACGGCGGCGAAATGAACCGGCGCGCGGCAGAGGCGCTGGTCCGACAAGTTTGACGCCGGGCGCCCCGACCGCCACCCACAACACAAGGCCGCCCTTTTCCAACATGAGCGCTGCTACCTCGGAGGTGCCTCCCGGCCCTCGAGGCGGCGAACCGTTCCATACGCAAATCAACAGATCAGCGCGTTCTACAAGCGCACGCCCGACGGCGGCGTATGGCGCTGCATCGCCGCCGATTTTCTCAACTTCTTCCCGGGAAACAGCGCGCACGCTGCGGGATGCGTGCAGCAATTTATTGAAATGGCCAATCGACGCCCGATCCCCGCCGAAATCTTGCTCATACCGCTCCGGCTCGAACGGCAACGGCGTCACCAAACGCCAGAGCCGCGCGAGCGCCGCATCTGCGGCGTAACGATCCGCGCCTTCCGCAATCGCAGAGCGCAGCGTCATGCGCGCGCGGCCATGTGTCAATTCCATCGACGCCGTTTCAATCGCATCCAGACAACGTTCAATCTCGCCTTTGATCCGCGGCCGATCTCCTTCCGGCAATTGATTGAGTCTGTGGCCAGTCACGGCGACGATCACTTCGCGCGAAGAACTCACGAGGCTCGCCACCCAGGAAGGTCGAAGGCCGGATCGGGATAGGAAGCGCTTATAAACCGCGCGCCGGCGACGCGGCCGATCTCAAGCAGAAGATTCATATTCTCTTCGTCGCCATTGGCGAGCTCATCAAGCCCGCGCAATGCGCGCAATGAAAGCTCGCGGCCAAGCAATTGTTCAACTGGCGAGCGATGCATGCGCCGGCGTCCCACGCCGAGGAAGCCGCCCTCGAAGGCGACATGCTCATCCTTGTCTTGCTGTTGCTCCGTCTTACGTGGATCGGGAGCGGCGCGGCGCATAGCGAGATCGACGTCAATACGTTGAAAATCGAGCAGCGCCGTTCCTGAAAATGGCGGCGCGCGAAAGATATCGTGATCGCGCGCGCCGTTGCGAAGTCTGCCGCGCATATCCGTAATCTCGGAATCGATCGGCCAGCCGATCCGCGGCGCGGATAATGTCTGCATGATTTTCACAGCTTGAATTTGCGTGTCGAAGATCATGGCGCGCAAAGCTTCAACGGCGCGTAAACCGGGCAAGGCAAGACCGCGATTGCCGCGCTTTGCTTGGGGACGGCGCAGGCCTGTCCCGAACGACGTCATCATCAGATTCTTTTCGCCCGGCTGCCAGCCGAAACCATACTCAGGCACCAAAGCCGTCATCAGCAATTGAAGGCTCGGATTGTTGTTCGCGCTCACGGCGCCATCGACGAAGTAGCCTGGCTTCGATGGCCGGCGGTTTTGATCCCATTGCGTTGCAATCTGCACTTCGTCGAAATAGGTCGGCGCGGCGGCGCTCGCTTGCACAAGATCAATCAGCTTGTAGTAGCGATTTGGAATCGTTGATGTCGCAACATCGGGATCGTAATACGGGCTCAACGGATGGTTCGA
>JBEVOS010000199.1:0-3188 GCA_040507435.1 Caulobacterales bacterium
GCCCGCTTGCTCGATAAGCGCGCAATGCTCAGGAGGCGCAGCCAAAACCGGACAATCCCCGCCGTCCCGAAGCGTGATCGCGAGTCCAATAAAAGGATTGAGGTCTCCGAGCGAACCGAAGGTCAGCAATATGATTTTTCTGCCGGCCATCACTATCTCCGCCCAAACTCTACTTAAAGTTGTATTTCTGGGCAGGCGGCAGGGCAACTTTCAATTTGTTAATCTACCCAGGGTTGAGATGCGCGATCGGGCGGAGATTACGCACCTGCTCATTCGACGGCGAGAGCGCAAAATGCGGCGGTGCAAATCGCAAGGATCTGCACAGCGTTTCGCTCAGCCGCGCGTGCACTTGGTTGCATTGACCGGCACAAATCAGGACGATTGTGGCTTAGGGTCGAATAATCCAGCCGCCATCGACATGCAGAACTTGCCCCGATATCCAGGAGCCAGCCGGAGAGCATAGCAGCGTGAGCGCGCCAACCAATTCGTCTGGCGCGCCCGAGCGTTTGAGCACCGTCATCCCTTCGTAGGCGGCACGTGACGCGGTCCCGGGAACGACGAGGCTTTCGCCGGCTCCGCTGGTCGTGTTTCCAGGCGCTATCGCATTCACGTTGATCTTATGCGGACCGAGTTCACGCGCCAGCGTCGTTGTAACGCCAACGAGCGCGAGCTTCGTGATCCCGTAAACCGTAGCGGCGGGAAAAGCGCCGCCCGACACTTGGTTCACAATACTGCCGCCACCGCGCGCGATCATGCTCGGCACAACGGCGCGAGCGCAAAGCAATGCGCCGGTCACATTAATCGATAACCAGCGGTTCCAGTTTTCCAGCGACACGTTCATCGCCGTCATAGGACCTTCGCCTTCTCTCATCTCTACCATGAGAGCCGCATTGTTTACGAGAATATCGATTCCGCCGAACTCATCGATAACCTTCTTCGCCATAGCTTCGATCGAGTCGGGCTTCGAGATATCGACTTGCACGCCGATCGCGCGTCCGCCAGATCGCTGAACTTTTTGCGCAACATCATTTGCGCCATCGCCGTTCAAGTCGGCAGCGATGACAGTTGCGCCCGCCGCTGCAAGCCCAAGGCAATAGGCTTCTCCAATACTGTTTGGCCGGCCGCCAGCGCCAGTGACGATCGCAACTTTATTTTTCAGTAGAAATTGATCTGGCGAAAAGGCCATCTGTAAATTCCTTGGATTTGCAATGCACTTTTGAATAAAATTGCGGCTAGCTTGGCAGCGCCTCGCGCGCACCAACAAATCCGCCATCAACGAGCAAATCACAGCCCGTAATGTATGAAGCGCGCGACGACGCAAGAAATTCAATTGCGTCTGCGGTCTCTACCATCGTGCCTTCCCGCTGCAGCGGCGTACTGTGCAACAGACCGATAAGCGCCGGTTGGGTTTCGAAAGCTTTGGCGCCCATCGGCGTCGCGATGAGACCCGGCGAAACCGAAACGATGCGCGCGCGCTTTGCGCCCCAGGCGGACGCCCGCAACCGGCACATACGGTTTACTGCAAACTTAGCCAGTCCGTACGCTGAATTGTAGTGCGGAGCTTCGCCAAGCACGTCAGCGAGCTTCTCCAGAAAATCCGACGCGAGCGGATCGTCCAGCACAGCGACTACTTCCGGAGGCACTTGAATATGAGCGGCAATCGAAGACACGAAAACAGCAACAGCGCCTTCCCCGGCCAGTTCGAACATTGCGCGCTCCATCAGTCGCGCGCCGATAAGGTCAACTTCTAAAATGTTTTCCCAGTCGAATGCTGCCGGAGCGAGCGCCGCAACATGCGCAAGCGTGCGAAATCGCCCTTTCGAAGCGACAAACTGAGCGAGCTCCCCTACGGATTGCGGGTCAGTGATGTCGCACTGAACAGCAACGGCATCTATGCCATCTTCCTTCAGCGCCGCTTCTCTCGCAACATTCTTGTCGGCGGACAAACTCGCCAATACGATGCGGTGTGACTGGCCTAAACGGCGCGCTGTCGACATTCCCATACCGCCGCCGCCAATCACGACCGCAATTGGCAAATCCGGACGCTCACTCGTTCCCGTTTTCAAAACCCGCCTCCAAAGAACGTTAGCTACGATCCTTAAAATTGATCAGGCAAAACTACGCGTGAAGATAATTCATTCCGAGGCCGGCAGTTCAAAAATCATCCCGTCGAGTTCCTCCGAGACCACAAGCTGGCAGGACAGGCGGCTCTGCGAAGACGGATTAAAAACAAACTCTAGCATCTGTGCTTCGA
Organism: Caulobacterales bacterium; assembly: GCA_040507435.1. Lineage (GTDB taxonomy): Bacteria > Pseudomonadota > Alphaproteobacteria > Caulobacterales > Aquidulcibacteraceae > JBEVOS01. Next base: position 2,255 of record JBEVOS010000199.1, read on the forward strand.
TGTCAGTTGGCTCTGGCAGTACGACAGCTGCCGCCTCAGGCACGTAAACATGACAAGTGCCGCACGTGGCTTCTCCGCCGCAATCACCAGCAATGCCTGAAATGCCGCGCTCGCGGGCAGCTTCCATCACGGAGATACCGGCGCGCGCATCGGTTTGTATAAGCGCGCCGGAGCGGTCTTTAAATATGATCGACACCATTAAGGATTCCTCAGCAATGAAGGTAACCTAGCGCGCCTCTTTACGCGGTTAGGCCTCCACCTCCATCATGACGAAGCCAGCCTTGTCGATCCCGCATTCGGGGCAATACCAATCGTCTGGGATATCCTCCCACTTGGTGCCGGGAGCGATGCCTTCTTCAGGCAGGCCGAGTGCTTCATTGTAGATGAAGCCGCAATAGAAACACTGCCACACCTTCACCGACAACGATCCTTACGCAAAGTAACACCCTTAACTATAGAAATCAGAGCCATAGCCCGACTATTCTTCATCCAATACTTTAGCATTGCATTTTAGACCATGCAGTCAATTTGGTAAAAAACAAGGCGCCACTAACACCGTACGTGCGCCTCGTTCCGTTGACGACTAGCCGTTTAATACGTATAACCATTTAACGCCATAACAAATTTAGTGAGGGATGGATTTTGGAACAGCAAACCGCTTCCGCCCTATCGTTCGACGGTAGGTTTACGACAGATAATCCGCTTTACGCGAAGGCGGATTCCATACCCGATCACGTGCCGCCTGAACGTGTTTTTGATTTTGATATGTATTTCGATCCATCGCCGGGCGGTGATTTCGCGACGACTCGGCTCGACATACGACGCGCCGGAACTCCGCGCATTTTCTGGACGCCGCACAACGGCGGTCACTGGGTCGCGACGCGCGGTAAAGAAATTGACGCGATCATCAACAATGCTGAAGTGTTCGGAAATC
>JBEVOS010000212.1:0-11289 GCA_040507435.1 Caulobacterales bacterium
AAAGGCGCGGCCCGAGCGTGCATACTTCGCCTTGTTGGCCAGTTGGCACGTCGCGCCCATCGTCATCGCAGATGCGAACCTGATTGCGCGGTGTAATTTTTCCGTCCGTATAGGCGCGCTTTTCGAATGTATCGCCTGTGCTGGATGAGACGACCGTATGCTCGCTCATTCCGTATGTGCGCCCGCCGGAAAAGCCCATCTTGTCTGTCGCACGCACATTGTCGGGCGTAATAGCTGACGCCCCGAGATTAAAGCGCTTAAGCGAAGATAAATCAGCTCCGATTTTTTCCGCTGCCTCAAGCAGCGTGGTGAGGAAAACTGGAGTGCCAGTTGTTGATGTAATCTTTTGCTCTTGAATGAGCCGCGCTCCATCCTCGGGGATCCAATGATCGACCGTTATGAGGTCGCCCTGAAAAGCCAGAAATGGGCGAAGCATGCCAAGAAACCCAGCGATATGACCCGCCGGAAAAACGGAGAGCGTCGGTCCATCCAATTCGAACGGCACAACGACATCAACACCAGAAGCCCGAACCGCGTTCCGATCGCACAACATCGTATTGTGCGTATGTTTCACGCCTTTAGGATCTGACGTCGTGCCCGACGTGTAGATAATCAAACAGAGATCGTCGCCGTTAACGACTGGCGCGGGATATTCCGCATCGCAATGATTGATGAGATCGTCCCAGCTGACCGTGCTGGCTTTATTCCGCGCCCCGACTGAGATGATATGCGACAAGCTTGGCATCTCACCCGCTTGCTCTATACGCGTGCTATAATCCGAGCCACGCCATTCATCTGGAATTATGATGGCTTTCGCGCCGGTTTGACGAACGATAAAACCGATTTCACGCCCTCCGTAGATCGCAACAATCGGGATCACGACAAGTCCCAGACGGAGCGCGGCGAGATAAGCGAGGCTTGTCTCAGACCAGGTTGGCAGCATCACGGCGATTGCATCGCCTTGTCTCAAACCAAGCGCGTGAAATGCGGCTGCAAGATTTGCCGAAGCGTCGTAGAGCTCGCCAACCGTCGTATCGCGAGGGCGCACGCGCGAGTGAAACAAAAGCCGTTGCTTGCGAATTTTTTCCTGCGCCATCGCATCGCGAAACGCATCTGAGTAAGCGTAGTCGGCATATACGCCTTGCGCACGCCAATAAGCGCGTCGGGCGGCCCGATCGCGATCGATTTCGTCCATACTTGTCATGCGTCGCGTTTCCCTGCCCTGAAACGGAAGCTGTGTGCGCGACCGGCCGGCCACGCACACGCTTTCTCTAGTTTTTAAGTCAGGACTTTCTTGAAGCCCTTTTCACGCGCGATTTCATTGTGGCGCGACCACATTTTGGTTGCCTTAACCTTCTCCGCTGTCGACGGTTCCGGCAGGACAACGGGTCCGTGCTTTTTGCTCGGCAGCAAAACCGTCGCCTCGCAAAGCGTCGTCACCGTACCGCGTTGGTTGGTCATCTGAACCATCAGATCAACGTAGAAACGGCCTTCTTCCTCACGTTTCGCGACAACCTGGCCAGAAAGGAATTGCGTGTCGCCCATATAGTTGAACTTACGCACTTCATCGTACTGACGATGAACGAATCCGTCATCGCCGACCCAATCTGTCAGATAGTGGTGCAACCAGCTCTCGCGCATGACGGAGTAATCGTAAGACATCGGATTGCCGATTTTACGCGCCCAATCATTGTTCCAGTGCACGCGCTGAGACACGTCCGGCACGCCAGCTTCGTCTTTAATATAGAAGTTTCTGATCCGCTTGCGGTTCTTGTGCCATTCGCGGGAGCCGCCGATACGGTAGCCGTCCGTAACACCATATCCGCCGCCGTGAAACACAATCACTTCCGTGACAGTGAGCGGGCCCTTGCAGTACGTTGGCATTTTATCGCCGATTTCGACATCTTCGAAATAGCGCGGCTCTCCGCCACGTGGCTTTTCATTCGCGTAGATTTCATCGATTTTCGCGATGTCTTCGTCGGTATAAACTGCCGGCTCTAGCGCCGTGTACTTCCCTTTTTGAGCGGCGGCTTTCCGCTCCGTGTGAATGGCGCGGCCGCGTGCAATATATACAATTTCGCCGCGCTGATTGAGGCTCACGCGCCTATTATAGCGAATGATGGATCGGCCCGCGAACTCAGAAGGTTTCTCTTCTATCGCATCTGCGCCACCATAGCTGCGCAGCACATCGCCTTCAAAAATCGGCTTATACCAATACTTATCGGCGCCAGCGACAAACACGTGAATGCCGCGGAAAAGTGAGCGGGTTTCCTTCGCCAGGGCCGGATCCATCGGGTCACCGAGCATGCCGCTATGAAGAATTTGCGCCATTGATCCTGGCGCGACGAGACCACCCCAGCGCGTGCCGGCGGCATAATTTGCATCCCAATAAAGCGGATTGTCGTCACCAATCGAATAGGTCCAGCGTTTGATGCCAGCCGCTGAAGCATCACCGTTCCAGGACTGCTCATCCTGACCGTACGCGACATCGATACCAATGAGCTTCCGCGCTTTTACAATGTCTTGGTCGTCAATCTGCCAAGCCTCAGCTTTCGCAATATCGGCTTCAACCTGCTTCTTTACTTCGTCAGTCTTCGCGTCAGCCTCGGCCATCGTCGTCATCCTCTATCTAACCCGAAAATATAACCGCCGGACGCCCGCCCAGGTCAATATCGAACAGCCCACCTATTACAATTATATAGATCATTCTGCATTGCAAAGCAGGCCCATGTCTAATTGGCGACGCGAACTTAGCCCCACCGTCTAATCAACAAGAGCCTATCCTTGCCCTACCTAACTTATCTAACTAGGTTGCCGCCGAAATAAGCCTTAGAGGAAACGCGATGTCATACCCGAAATTCGAAACGCTGCTGTATAGCGTCGAAGACGGCATTGCGACGATTACACTGAACCGGCCCGAAAATCTCAATGCGTTCAACGGCCAAATGGCGGCAGATCTGCAGTCGGTATTCGACTACACAGATGCAGACGACGCTGTGAAAGCCGTCATCGTTACTGGCTCGGGCACAAGAGCGTTTTGCTCCGGCGCCGACCTTTCCGGCGGCGGATTTAGTGCGAGAGCCCAAGAAGCGGCAGCCGCACAATCTGGACCGCTCGTGCCGAACCGCGATGGCGCCGGCCTCGTCACCCTACGTATTTTCGATAGCGTGAAGCCAATAATCGCCGCCGTAAACGCTGCCTCCGTGGGCGTTGGCGTTACGATGCAATTGCCTATGGATTTTCGCATGGGCTCAACGGCAGCCCGCTTCAGCTTCGCTTTCGTGAAGCGCGGGATCGTTCCAGAAGGCGCCTCTACGTACTTCCTGCCCCGCCTTGTCGGCATGCCCAAAGCATTGGAATGGTGCTACTCAGGGCGCTTCGTGCCTGCCGAGGAAGCGCTTAAATTTGGCCTATTGCAGTCAGTGCACGAGCCACACGAACTGCTCCCCGCAGCGCGCGAATTCGCTAAAAGCCTCATAAGCAGCAGTGCGCCGCAATCGATCGCGATGACACGCCGTATGGCCTGGCGCATGACAGGCGCAACGCACCCGATGCAAGCGCACCAAGCTGAAAGCATGGCCCTGCACTACCGTTTCCGCAGTGGAGATGCGAGCGAAGGCGTTCAAGCGTTTTTGCAAAAACGTGAACCGACCTATCCGGATAAGACCTCGGACATGCCTGATATCTTTCCGAAATGGATGCAACCGAAATTCGAAGACGGATTTTGATCCGCTAATCTGACCATGTGACGAGCGCGTCGCCGGCGTCGCCGCTTGCCCAGGTTTTTCCAGCCACTTCCATGTGCCGGCGCCATTGCATCTCGGCGCCCGGGCCGTCGCCCGCCTGGATCATGGCGATTAATTTTTCTTGCGACTTATACGCCGCAACGACGCCCTTACTGTCGGAAGCAGCCCCATTCCGGTTCTCCTTCTTCGATTGATTCACGCGGATCTGATGCCGCACGACAATACCTTCAAGAACGCTAGCCAGCAGGATCAGTGTTCGGTTACCCGAGAATTCCATGAGAGTCGTATGGAAGCTCGCGATCGCCCGGCTTAACGCGATGGTGTCGCCTGCAGCACGCAATTCTTCATTCTTAGCGCGCAATACGCTCGGCGCTTCTTTCGAAGCGCGCTCCGCCGCCATACGCGCCCCTGGCGGCTCAACGATCAAACGCGCCTGGTAAACATCACTATACCGTACATTTTGCGCCTGGAGCACGAAACCAGCATAGCGCGCGACCAGATCAGCGTTCGGCGCATGCACTTTCGCGCCGCCGCGTGACCCACGCGAAATCGAGATGAGTTTCTCCGACTCTAAAATCCGGAATGCTTCCCGCACTGACGGTCGGGACACATTGAAGTCGGCGATAATCTGCGCTTCAGGCTGAAGAGCGTCTCCTTCCTTCAACCGGCCGCTCAAAATCATCTTTCGTATTTCGTCCGCCACCACCTCCGCAGTCTTACGAATGCGTATGGGAGCGAAAGAAGCCACATCTTCGCTAGGCGAACGGCTGCGGTTCTTGATCTGACCGCTCATTTGCTCTCCTCTGAGACCGAGGCGGAAAAGTGGCTAGACCGCCCGTGATAAACAATTCTATCATAGTAATACAATTTAGACGATAGCCTACGGGAGGAGACCCAGCGATGGCGTATGAAACGGTTTTGTTTGAGCAGAGCGCCGAGGACAAAGTCGCAACGGTGACGATTAACCGGCCGGAAGCGTCGAACTCCTTTAACGCGAAAATGTGCGAGGAATTCGCCTCCGTTTGGGAGCATGTAAAACACGACGAGACGATCCACGCCGTTGTGGTCCGGGCCGCTCCTGGTCGCTTCTTCTGCCCTGGCGTCGATGTCCGGCGTGGTCCCGAGGGCGGCAACGTCCTTGGCTACAAAGATCCTTTCGCGCAGATCGATCCCGGCGAACGGCTTGGCCCAAAGGGAAATCGCTGCTGGAAACCAGTCATTACGGCGGTCCATGGCATCTGTGCTGGCGGCGCTTTCTACTGGATCAACGAAAGCGACATCGTTATCTGCTCTGAAGACGCAACCTTCTTCGATCCGCACGTCACCTACGGCATGGTCGCAGCGCTCGAACCGATCGGTGCTACGCATGTCATGCCGCTCCAACAAGTGCTGCGTATGGCGCTCCTCGGCAATGATGAGCGGATTGGCGCGGAAACCGCGCTCAAAATTTCCCTCGTTACAGAAGTCGTGAAGCTCGACAATTTGTGGAAGCGCGCTCACGACCTCGCCACCACGATCGCCGCAAAGCCGAGCATCGCCACCCAGGGCACAGTGCGCGCGATCTGGGAATCGCTCGATGTAGGCCGCCGTCCCGCGCTTGAACGCGGCATGTATTACACTCATGTAGGCAATGCGATCGGAACCGCGCAAGTCAGCCGCGACGCTGTCATGGGCGTGAAATCGAAGAAATTCGACGTTCGCTAAAACACAAAAATAAACGGCTAAAAATCGCTCAGGGGAACGCCGATGAATCTCGATTTTTCAGATGAGCAGAAACAGCTGAAAGACGAGGCGCGCAAATTTCTTGATAACGAAAGCACAATCGCGCGCGTACGATCCGTTCTGAACGATGAAAAGAAGAGCTTTGACGAAGAGCTTTGGAAATCCATCGGCGCCCAAGGCTGGCTAGGCGCCGCAATTCCGGAAGAATATGGCGGTCTAGGTCTTGGCTATCTAGAACTGTGTTGCATAGCAGAAGAAATTGGCCGCGCGATAGCGCCAGCGCCCTTTGCGTCCACCATCTACTTTTTCGCCGAAGCGCTCCTGCTCGCAGGAAGTGACGCGCAGAAGAAAAAGTACCTTCCCCAGATCGCATCCGGAGAGCTTATTGGATGCTTCGCGGCCAGCGAAGCGCCCGGAGCATTAACCGCCGCTTCGATCGGCGCAAAAGTCGAGGGCGAAAAACTCACTGGCGAGAAATTGCCGGTCGTCGATGGCGACATCGCGCAAGCCGCGATCGTGCTTGCCAATGACGGCGGCAAGCCAACGCTCTTCATCGTTGATCTAAGTGGCGCGGGCGTTTTGCGCGAAACGCTGAACACGATCGACCCTACGCGGTCGGCTGCAAAACTTACATTTTCTGCGGCATCCGCTGAACGCCTCGGCAGCGCAGGCGAAGGCGTCGAACTTGTTGAGCGAATCTTGGATCGCGCCGCTGTCTTAATCGCTTTCGAACAAGTGGGCGGCGCTGATCGCTGCTTGCAGATGGCGCGCGAATACGCCCTCGCCCGCTACGCCTTCGGCCGTCAGATAGGCTCTTATCAAGCGATAAAGCACCGGCTCGCAGATATGTACATCAAGAATGTGCTCGCACGGTCGAATGCTTATTACGGCGCATGGGCGCTTAACACCAACGCCCCTGAACTCCCAATCGCAGCTGCTGGCGCGCGCATCTCCGCCTCTGAAGCTTATTGGTACGCCGCAAAAGAAAATATTCAAACGCATGGCGGTATGGGCTTCACGTGGGAAGTTGATTGCCACCTTTATTTCCGCCGCTCGCGCCAACTCGCTCTGATTGCCGGCGCCCCCCGCGTCTGGAAAGATCGCCTCGTTTCTCAACTCGAACGCCGCAACGCGGCCTGACCGGAGTTTCTGATATGGACTTCGAAGATACGCCGGAAGAGGCCGCCTATCGCCTCAAAGCGCGAAAATGGCTTGAAGAGAATGCGCCGAAAAATATCGCCGACTCGAGCGACGACGAAATTTTTGACTTGCAAGCCTGCAAAGCGTGGCAGGCGAAAAAATCCGACGCGGGCTATGCAAAAATAACCTGGCCAAAGGAATGGGGCGGTGGCGCGGGAACAACCATTCAAAGCGTTATTTTTTCGCAGGAAGAGGCACGCGCGGGCGTAAGTTCGCTCAATCGCCCGTTCGCAATCAGCCTCGGTATTTCGCTTCCAAGCGTTCTCGCCAATGTGAATGAAGAAACCCAATTGCGGTTCGCTAAACCTGGCGCGCGTGGCGAAGAAATCTGGTGCCAATTGTTTTCCGAACCGTCCGGCGGCTCCGATGTCGCCGGCATTCGCACACGCGCCGTCAAAGATGGTGATGATTGGATCATCAACGGTCAAAAAATTTGGACGAGCGGCGCCCATTATTGTGACTACGGCATCATCATCACTCGCACCAATCCGGACGTGCCCAAACATGCCGGTTTAACGATGTTCTGGGTGAGCATGAAAACGCCGGGCATCGAAATTCGCCCGATCCATCAAATGAGCGGCGCTTCCGGCTTCAACGAAGTGTTTTTCACCGACGTCCGCGTGAATGATAGCCAGCGGGTTTCAGAGGTGAATGATGGCTGGGCCGCATCCATCCGCACACTGATGGTCGAACGCGCTTCCGTCGGCGGCGGCGATACACCTGGCGGGTCATCAATGAACGTATACAAACTCGCCCACGAGCTTGGCATGTTGGATGACCGCGCGCTGCGCGAGAAACTCGCTGACTGGTACGCAACGTCTGAAGGGCTGCGCTTTACTGGAATGCGAATGCTTACGGCGCTTTCACGCGGACAAATACCAGGACCTGAAGGCTCAATCACAAAAATCGTCCTCGCGAACCTGGAGCAAGACATGACGTTGCAAGCGTTAGAGCTTCAGGATCAATTTGGACTTATCAACGATAGCCGGATTTCCCCTCTCACCGCGCTTTTCCAACAAAGCGTATTAGGCGCCCCAGGAATGCGGATTGCCGGCGGCACGGATGAAATTCTACGGAACGTCATTGCAGAACGGGTCCTTGGGCTGCCCGGTGATGTGCGAGTCGATAAAACTCTACCGTTCAATCAGCTGCCTAAAGGAGTCTGACTGTGAGCGCGCTTACCGAAATTCGGTTTGAACGTAATGGTCCTCTCGCAACGATCACCTTTGCGCGGCCGCAAGTCCTCAACGCGCTTTCGCCAACTTTAATAGAAGAGACGCTAAACACCATTTCAACGATCGCTGAATCGGATGCGCGTGTCCTAATCTTGCGCGGCGAGGGCAAAAGCTTTTCTGCGGGCGTCGATCTCAACGCCGCGCAGGCCCAAACCCGCGAGAAAGCGCGCGAATTCAGCGAAAATGCGCGTAAGCTCATCATCCTGCTGGAAACGATGCCGCAAGTCGTTATCGCGCGCGTTACAGGCCATTGTTTCACCGGAGGGCTCGAAGTGGCGCTCGGCGCGGATGTCATTTTGTGCACAGAAGATTCCATCTTCGCAGATACGCACGGCAAGATCGGCTTGCGCCCAGGCTGGGGCCTTTCGCAACGTTTGCCCCGGCGCATCGGCCAGCAACGCGCGCGCGAAATGAGCTTCACTGGGCGGCGCATAAACGGCGTCGAAGCAGCGGCGATCGGTCTCGTGCTCGAAGCCTTGCCAATCGACAAGCTTGACGCGCGCATTGATGAGCTAGCTACGCAAATCATCGCCAACAGCGGCGGCGCCATCGCGGCGTATAAGGCGCTCTATCGCGCCGCTGAAACTCACACGCTGGACGAAGGCCTGGCTTACGAAACCAACACGCGGTTCAAAATCTCCGACGCCAAAGAACGCATGTCGACCGCGCCAGTCACTAAGAAATAGGATCAAATGAGCGACGATAAGAAAAAGGGCCGCCCCCCCATTCCAACAACGCGCCCGCTTCCCAAGCCAACTCCCGAAACAGCGCATTTTTGGGAAGGCGCGCGTCACGGCGAGCTACTGCTTCAAAGATGTGACGCGTGCAGCGAAACGATTTTTCCGCCGCGCCCATTCTGTCCGAAATGCCTATCGCGCGACGTCTCCATCCTCAAAGCGAGCGGTAAGGGCACGCTCTATTCCTATGTGATTAATCAGCGGCCCGCTGCGGGAATGGAGGCGCCTTACGCGATAGCGATCGTACTCCTCGAAGAAGGCGTGCGCATGATGACGAACATCGTTGACTGCCCGCAAACGCCAGAAGCTTTGCAACTCGATATGCCGCTTGAGGTCGTGTTCGCGCCGCAGAACGAAACAATCTCGCTTCCTCTTTTCCGTCCCGTGAGCGCTTAATCGATGAAACCTGGATCTATCGCCATTGTTGGCGCGGCTGAAACGACGGAACTCGGTGAAATTCCGCACTTGTCGCAAATCGGTCTTCATGCCGATGCGGCGATCAACGCAATGAACGATGCGGGCCTGAAGCCTTCGGATATTGACGGCATCGCCGGCGGGGAACATCCGTCGCTGCTCGCCAATTATCTTGGTATCAAGCCAGTGTATGCGGACGCGACAATGGTGGGCGGCTGTTCGTTCATGCTGCACGTTCGCCATGCAGCGGCCGCAATCAATTCAGGCCTCTGCCGCACAGTCCTTATCACGCACGGCGAAAGCGGCCGCAGCGGGATTGCCGCGTCACGCCGGGCAAATCCGCCAGATGCACTCCAAAGCCAGTTCGAAACACCATACGGCCTCACCGGCCCAGTCACTACATTCACGATCCCCGTTCTGCGCTATCTCAAGCATTACGGAATAGCGCGCGAAAAGCTTGCCAACGTGCCCGTCGCCCAACGCAAATGGGCAGCGATGAATCCGCGCGCCATGATGAAAGATCCCATCACGGTTGATGATGTGCTGAACTCGCGCATGGTCGCTTATCCCTTCAACATTATGATGTGCTGCCTCGTCACCGATGGCGGTGGTGCGCTCATTCTGACATCCGCCGAACGCGCAAAGGATTTCCCTCAAAAGCCAGTCTACATACTCGGCGCCGGCGAAGCGGTCGAAACCGGCATGATTACCTTCATGGACGATTTCGAAACCTCCCGTGCATTCCGGGATTCCGCGCGCAAAGCGTTTGAATCATCTGGCGTGAAGCACGCCGACGTCGATCATGTCATGTGCTACGACGCGTTCGCACATACGCCCCTTTACGGCCTTGAAGCATTGGGCTTCGTCAAACCCGGAGAAGCTGCGGACTTCATCGGCGAAGGGCACACTTCGCCAGGCGGTAAGCTGCCGCTGAATACCAATGGCGGTGGCCTGTCCTATACGCACACGGGCATGTACGGCATGTTCGCGCTTCAGGAGAGCGTGCGCCAAATGCGGGGTATCGCGCCCGCGCAAGTGAAAGGCGCCAAGATATCCGTATGCCACGGCGTCGGCGGAATGTTTGCAGCGTCCGGGACGATCATATTTGGCAACGAAACGGCCTAGTCCCTGACCATCACGATTTGGCGGTCTTCCGAAAATCGTATAGGAAGTTACAGATATAAAAACGCCATGAGCGCGTCTCGTTGGCCAAAGGGAGGCGGGCTTGTATCCGCGGAGATTTGCGGCAGAAACGCCGGATCGCCTTGCGATCATTCTGCACGGAACCGATCAGCATATCTCCTATCTGGAGATGGAAGAGCGCGCGAACCAATACGCGCACCTTTTCCGCGATCGCGGCCTCAAGCGCGGCGATTGCATCTCTATTTTTCTTGAGAACAATCTCGATTATCTGGTGATTTACTGGGGCGCACAGCGCAGCGGTCTTTACATAACGCCGATCTCATCGCGTCTTACAGCGGCGGAAGCCGCCTACATAATCAACGACAACGATTCCAAATTGCTGTTCACGTCCGCCCTCATTGGCAAAGCGGCGGAGACGCTTATTGCGCAGCGCGTAGACCTCATCCCAAATGTGCAGGAAATTTTCGCCCTTGGTGAAGCGCTCGCGGGCGCAACCGAGCTCGCCGCCGCACGCGCCAAATTCCCCGGAACGCCGATCCCCGACGAAAGCGCCGGCCGGCATATGGTCTATTCATCAGGCACGACCGGACGCCCAAAAGGCATTCGTCTTCCACTCTACGAAGATATTGAGGCCTCCCCCCTGCCTGCAAGCCGAGGAGCAATTTTAGCAAGAGGCGGCGAAACAACATGGCCGCCGCCACATGTGATTTATCTCTCGCCCGCACCGCTTTATCATACCGCCCCCCTTGTCGCGACGACGAACCAGCATCGCGCAGGCGGCACGGTCGTTATCCTCCCACATTTTGAGCCGGAAATTTTCCTGCAAGCTGTCGAACAGCACCACGTCACGAGCACGCAAATGGTGCCGACTATGTTCGTGCGCCTGCTAAAACTGCCGGAAGACACGCGGCTAAAGTACGATCTAAGTTCGCTTGAAACTGTCGTGCACGCCGCCGCGCCATGCCCCGTGCCTATCAAACATCAAATGATGAAGTGGTGGGGCCCAATCATCAGCGAATATTATGGCGGATCGGAAGGAAATGGATCGACTTGGATCACGCCGGAAGAATGGATAGAAAAACCCGGCTCAGT
>JBEVOS010000325.1:0-14060 GCA_040507435.1 Caulobacterales bacterium
TCGTCAATTCGGAGATGTGGAGCGTCGATGCCTGTGTGGCGCCCGATGCGTACGTGCCGACCCACACATCATATTGACCGGAGGCAGGCTGATCGAAGCGCACCATCGGATTGAGACCCGCATTGCCGCTATCGTCATCGCACTGCCACTGGCCATTCGGGCCATTGATTACGAGCGTCGTATCGGAATTAGCGGCCACTGAGAAAATCAACGGCAACGAGCCTGCTGTATAATTCACGCGATAGTCCGGCGCGCGCGCGATGAAGCCCGTGCAGCCAGCAACACCCAAGCCCGTCGCATTATAGGAGCCGCCCGCTTGGATCGAGACCGTGCGCGGATCATTGTTGAAGCCAGCGGAAAGCGCGAGCACGCCGTAAGCTGGCGTCAGCGACGCATCGGGACGTTGGGTTTCGTCGCTCGCGGTGTCGTCATCGGACTGCGCGCCGATTTCGGAAATGCCAAGGGTTGCGCGCGGCGTATCGGTTGCGCCCGTGCCGAAGCGGCCAACCCAGATCTGATATTTGCCCGATTGCGGCGTTTGGAAATGGACGACCGGATCCAGCGCCCCAGCGCTATCGTCATCGCACGTAAACGTGCCGTTCGGCGCGCGCACAACGAGGGTCGTATCGCTGTCGGAGGTCGAAGAAATATAGAGCGGCAGCGAGCCCGCCGTGTAGCGCACTGTGAAATCCGGGCGCGCCGCGATCATGCCGGTGCAATTGCCGCCAACGGCGGAAGACGCATCGATCGTGCCGCCAGCATTGACGGAGATTGTATGCGGATCGGGCGAAAAGCCGGTTTGCAAGCGTACTTCGCCGAATGTGCCGCGCGCATTCGTACGGAGATTTTCAGCCAAGGCTGGCGCTGCGCACAGCCCAGCCGCAAGCGCCGCCGCGAATGCGGCGCGAATAGTGTTTTTCATTGTGGAGTCCTTTGCAGACATGGCGCGACGCGCCTTTCGACGGCGGACATTTCATCCGCCGTCTTTAGGAAAGAATTATTGACTCGATACTTCGGAGATCGCGAGCGTGGAGTTGAAATTTTGGTTCGAACCGTAAGTGCCGATCCATATATCGTATTGGCCGGACGCAGGCTGATTGAAGCGCACCATCGGATTGAGGCCCGCATTGCCGCTATCGTCGTCGCAATACCAGCGGCTGTCCGGCCCGTTCACGATGAGCGTCGTATCCTGCGAAGAATTGACCGAGATGATCAGCGGGTAGGAACCCGGCGTATAGTTCACGCGATAATCCGGCGCATTGGCGATGTAGCCTGTGCATGCGCCGCCAATGGATTGCGCGGCGTTGATCGAACCGCCGGAACGCACCGTCACTTGCATCGGATCGGGCGAGAAGCCCGCGCTCAGATTGACCGAGCCATAGGTCGGGTTCTGGTTGAAGTTTTGTGCAGAGGCCATACCGGCGCCCGCCGCAGCCAGAACAGCCATGGCGGCAATCGTGCGTAAAAGCGTTTTCATCCCAACCCTCCTCGAATGCCCGCTCCCCAGGGATGCGGGGGGCGCGCCGAATCAAGCGTTCGTGATCGAGCCGCCTGGCAATCGTGGTGAAGCACCGTCCCAATTGCTAGGTCAATCGTCGTAGATCGCGCCTGAAGCGCACATGAACGAAAAGACAGGTAATGACAATTCTTGCCTGTAACGCCCTATCTCTGGATTTAGGCGCTGGCGAAAAACTCGTGGACGTCGGCGGAGTCCGTCACCGTAATGCAGAGGCGCTCGCCTTCGATCGTGATTTCGCCCCGGGCGATCGGATGGTTGTTCGCGAGGATCCAGAGTTGGTCGTTCTCGCCGGTATCCAGCGGGATGACCGCGCCGCGGCCCATTTTGAGCAATTGGTGCATCGGCATCCGCGCCCGGCCGAGCACGACCGAAAGCTCCACATCCACACGATGCACCTGGGTTCTATCCGACACGCTGATTCCCCATGTTTGAGGAGAGCAGACGCTGAAAGGGTTGCTGAGACATGAATGCACGCGTTGAGCCGATCGGCTGGGCGGTTTCGAGGGGGCTAACGCCCTACGATCCGGCGGCGGCGGCGATGGAGGCGCGAGCGGCTGCGATCCGGGAAGGGTCGGCGGGTGAGCTTGTCTGGCTTGTAGAGCATCCGCCGCTCTACACGGCGGGCGTAAGCGCCAAGCCTGAAGATCTTCTCGATGCGCGCTTTCCGGTTCATCAGACGGGGCGCGGCGGGCAGTTCACCTATCATGGCCCCGGGCAGCGCGTCGCTTACGTGATGCTCGACCTCCGGCAGCGCGGCGCGGATGTGCGCGGGTTCGTGTGCGATCTCGAAAACTGGATCATCGCGACGCTGGCGCGCTTCAACGTAAAAGGTGAACGTCGCGACGGGCGCATCGGCGTTTGGGTCGAACGAAAAGGCGCGGGCTGGTCACGCGAGGACAAGATCGCCGCGCTCGGCGTGAAAATCCGGCGTTGGGTAAGCTATCACGGCATTGCGCTCAACGTAGAGCCCGAGCTTTCGCATTATTCCGGCATCGTGCCCTGCGGGATCACAGCACATGGCGTGACGAGCCTTGTCGATCTCGGACTACTAGTGACGATGGATGATGTGGACGCTGCGTTGAAGAGCGCGTTTGAGGAGATATTCGGCGCGACCGTTTTTGCGCAGATGCCGATGGAGAACATTTAGGCGATGGAGCCTGGCAAATCGCGTCCTTTGAGCAAAGCGTCTTCAAGTTTCGCCGCTGCGGCCTCGCCAATCTGCGGCGCCGTAAGTTCATGAAACTTCGCGATCAGTTCCGCATCCGTCAACGGCGCATCGGGATCACCCTTGCGCGTCGGCTGATAGCGCTCGAGCACGCCGCCATCGCGCAACGTGATCGCAACACGGGCGGCCCGTCGTTCGGGATAGGCGTTCGCCAGCTCGGGATCGATCGACACCGTGACACGCTTCATATCGGCGCGGATTGCTGGATTGCTCAAATTTTCTGGCGCGAACGCGGCGAGCCGGACGCCGCCAAGCCGCAAAAGAGCCGCCACGCAATATTGCACGGAGAACCGCGCATCTTGCTCCGTCCGCGCTTCGGGGCGGTCACACACGGTTTTCGTGGGCCCATAGCCGCCAACGTGAATACGCTCGACATCTTCCGCCGAAAATCCATGCGCTGCGCGTAACTCCCCGATGGCGTCGAGCGCCGCGAAGATATGACCGCAACAGCCATGGTTTTTAAACGTGATGGATGTGATCGCGGGCGGGCCATTCAACCCCGCAAGCGCCTTTTCCCATTTGCCAGTGTCTTCGCTGGTCGCGGCGGCAAATCCCACGGGACCGTCAAGCACGTCGAGCGCGCCGGTGACCCCGTGGGCGGCGGCCATCGCCGCGAGCGCGCCCGCTTCAGCGGCGTGCGCGGGGTGAATCGGCTTGCTCATGCCCTCACTCGCGAATGCTTGTTGCAAGCCGCCCGCCATCGTCGCCGACGTTGCGAGCGCATGCGCAGTGCGCGCCGCATCAAGGCCCAGCACGACCGCAACCGCCGCAGCGGCGCCAATCGTGCCGACCGTGCCGGTGGTGTGCCAATATTTGTAATGGCTCGGCTGCACGGCAACGCCGACGCGACAACCGACTTCGTAGCCGGCGACGATCGCGCGCAACAAGGTTTGCATGTCGGCGCCCGAAGATTGCGCCGCGGCGAGCGCAGCAGCGATGGTCGGACTCCCAGGATGATGGCCCGCATCGCGGAAGATGTCGTCAAACTCGACGATATGGCTGGCGGCCGCATTGATCAGCGCCGCGCGGCGCAGTGGGCTAGGCGCATTGTCGACGTAGCAGATCGCCCTACCCGAACCGCGCTCGTCGGTCAGCGCAGCAGCAAGCGAGGTTGCTGGCGGGAGCCTTGCGCCAGCGAGCAACACGCCGAACCAATCGAGGAGCGCACGTCGCGCATGATGCTCTATCTCCGCGCTAAGCGGCCGATCACGCCAATCGGCGGCGTATTCAGCAAGCCGGATCACAGGATTGCTCATGCTGTTCCTCCCACGCGGCTCGCGTCAGTCCTCGTCGTCATCTTCTCCGAGTTCGTCCGCCGCCATGCGCTCGTGTTCATTGAGCGTCCACCACGCCCATTTCACTGCCTCGGCTTCCGTGTCGAAGATCGCGGGTTTTCCATCGCGCAGAATGGCGGGCCAGCCATCGCGGAAGGTGACGAGCCAGCGATCGGCTTCACCATCCACGATCAGTACGGATTCCCTGCCCTTTAGGCGGCGCATGGCTTTCCTCTACGCGAGTTCGATCATGATTTCGTCGGCTGCAACGCTCGCCCCCGCACCGACATGAACCGTGGCGACGACGCCATCGCGCTCGGCGCGGATGATGTTCTGCATCTTCATCGCTTCGACGATGGCGACGCCCTCGCCCGATTTCACTTCTTGGCCAGGCTTCACATCGATCGAGACCACAAGGCCCGGCATCGGGGACATGATAAGCTTAGACGTATCCGCTTTTTGCTTTTCTGGAATCTTCTTGTGCAACTCGGCGCCGCGCGGGCTCGCAACGATCGCGCGGATCGAAACGCCGCGCAGTTTCAGCACATAGCCTTCCGTTTTGGCTGCGAATTTCACCGCGAACGGCTGCCCATCGAGCGCGCCTTCGACGACCTTCACGCCCGGCGTCCACGACGTTTTCAGGTCGTGCGCCTTGCCGCTCAGCGTCACTTTCGCGCCGCCGTCTTTAAGTTCGACATCGGCCGGGATGTGCTCCTGGCCAAGAATGACGACCCAATCCTTGCGACCCTTAGAACCAATGCCGTTCGCGCGGCCCGACGTCATCGCGGCGCGCTTGGCTTTCGTGGCGTGCACAAAGGCCGAAACGGCGGCCAGAAGTGTCTTTTGGGCCGGCGTAGGCTCGGTGCCGCTGAAGCCTTCCGGGAATTCGTCCTTGATGTAGGCGGTTGTGATATCGCCCGAGCGGAAGCGCTTTTCATCCATCACCGCGCCGAGGAACGGGATATTGTCCTGAATGCCTTCGATCAGAAAGCTATCGAGCGCGCGCGCTTGCGCATCGATCGCGGACAAACGATCCGGGGCGTGCGTGACGAGCTTGGCGATCATCGGATCGTAGAACATCGACACTTCGTCGCCTTCGCGGACGCCCGTATCGTTGCGGACGAGAATATCGCCGAACTTGCCTTCGACCGGCGGCTGGAATGTGCGCAGGCGCCCAATCGACGGCAGGAAGTTGCGATACGGATCTTCGGCGTAGATGCGGCTTTCGATCGCCCAGCCTTTGATCTTCAAATCCTTCTGCTTGAACGCGAGCTTTTCGCCCGAGGCAACGCGCAACATTTGCTCAACGAGATCGAGGCCGGTGATCGATTCCGAAACCGGATGCTCGACCTGCAGTCGCGTGTTCATTTCGAGGAAGTAGAAGCTTTTATCCGCACCGGAGGCGACGAATTCGACCGTGCCGGCGCTGTCATAGCCAACGGCTTTTGCAAGCGCGACGGCCTGTTCGCCCATCGCCCGTCGGGTTTTTTCATCGAGCAGCGGCGACGGCGCTTCTTCGATGACTTTCTGATTGCGGCGCTGGATCGAACATTCGCGTTCGAACAGATGCACGACGTTGCCGTGCTTATCGCCGAGAACTTGGATTTCAATGTGGCGCGGGGCGAGAACGAATTTTTCGATGAAGATGCGGTCGTCGCCGAACGCGTTCTTGGCTTCGGCGCGCACTGCCGGGAAGCCCTCTTCGACTTCCTTCTTGTTGTACGCGACGCGGATGCCTTTGCCGCCGCCGCCCGCGCTCGCCTTGATCATCACCGGGTAGCCGATCTCTTCCGAGATCTTCACAGCATGCTCAACGCCTTCGATTTCGCCGATGAAGCCCGGAACACAGGAGACGTTCGCTGCGGCGGCGGTTTTCTTCGATTCAATCTTATCGCCCATCGCGTGGATGGCGTGCGGATTAGGACCGATAAAGACGATCTTCTCATCGGCGCAGCGCTGCGCGAATTCTGCTTTCTCGGAGAGGAATCCGAACCCCGGATGGATCGCCTCAGCGCCGGTTTGCTTGGCAGCTGCGATGATCTTGTCCGCGACAAGGTAGGATTCGGCGGCTGGCGGGGGGCCGATGAAGACGGTTTCGTCGGCCATATCGACGGCCATGCTGTCGCGATCGGCTTCCGAAAACACGACGACAGACTTGATCCCCATACGGCGGGCCGTCTTGATAATGCGGACGGCGATTTCGCCCCGGTTGGCGATCAAAATCTTCCCGAACATCCATCCCCTCCAAAAGGTCGGGATTGTCTAAAGGCCGTTTGCGCCAAGGGCAAATCCGGCGCCCTATTTAACGTGTTGCGGCCCCTCGCCGCTGCCCGCGCAGGCGTTAGCGGGCCCGTTACGGGACAGGCGCGCGCGGAACAGATACGCTTTACGGGTGAATCGCCGCTCTTTCCTCGTCAGTTCAACCGCAGCTGCGGCCTGCGCGCCCGGCGCTGGGCACGCGCAAGCGGGCGACTTTCCCATGCGGCGCGGCATCAATCTGGGCAATGCGCTCGAAGCGCCGAACGAAGGCGATTGGGGTTATCGGATCGCGGATGCGCATCTCGACGCGATTTCGGATGCGGGATTCGACGGGATCCGCCTGCCTGTGCGGTGGGACGCGCATGCGGACAACGGGCCGCTCTACCGGATCGCGCCCTCATTCATTGCGCGCGTAGCGGATGTCGTGAACGGCGCGCTTTCGCGCGGTTTGAAGGTGCAACTCGATCTTCACCATTACGAGGCGCTGAACGCCGCGCCTGAAGCGGAACGCGCACGCTATCTCGCGATCTGGAGCCAGATCGCCGATCATTTCGCCGATGCGCCGGCGGCACTCATTTTCGAGCCGCTGAACGAGCCGAATGGGCCCGCATGGGGCGGGCGGATGCTCGAGCGATTGCAAGCGGACGTCACCGCCATCATCCGCGCAAGCAATCCGACGCGGCTTATCGTGCATGGCGGGCCAAACTGGAATTCGCTCGACGGCCTGCGCGGCTGGCGCCCGCCGGACGATGCGAATGTCGCCGCGACATTCCATTATTACGAGCCGCACGATTTCACGCATCAAGGTGCGGAATGGTTGGCGGAACCGCCGCGCTTCGACCGCGCATGGGGCGGACGCGGCGATGTCGCGATCATAGAACGACACGCCATGGACGCTGCTGCGTGGACGCGCAGCGAGAATGTTCCTCTTCAACTCGGCGAATTCGGCGTGAACGCGCGCGTCCCGTTAGCTCAGCGCGCGGCTTGGACGCGCGCCGTGCGGGAGGCGTTCACGCGCGAAGGCATTGCCTGGTGCGCGTGGGATTTCGCGGGAGCGTTTCCGGTGTGGGGCCGCGATGCCCGGCGATGGATCGAAGAGATGCGCGCCGCGCTGCTGGATTAGCGGCGCTAGTAATCGAACAATTTCCGATCACGCTCGGCGCGTTTTTGCGCGCTCGTCACAATATGCGCGACGAGGCCCGCGCGATCGAACTCCGCCGCCTCCCCGCCTGGATCGAGATTGTGCTCGGCAATCAGCGCACGCAGCGCGATGACGCTGAGACCGTTATCGTTGAGCGCCGCTTTCAGCCCATCCTCGCCGGCGCGCTGAAAAACTCCGACCGGATTGATTTCGGGCGCGGACTCAGCAGCGGGCGCTTCTTCGTCGAGCGGCTCTTCGGCCGCGATTGCGTCGAACACATCATCGGGCACATTCCGCCGCGATGCGTGAGACTGAATGATCGCATCGAGCCGGTTCGCGAAATCAGGATTATTCTTCGCCTCACGGCGGACTTCGTCGAACAGGCGCTTCAGCGTCTTGTTCAAACTCATAGAACGGGGCTCGCTTCCAATTTGGCGACGAATTCATCGCCAAGCTTTTTCACGATTGGGGCCATTTCGCCGTATTTTTGTTCGAACGAACGGGTTTTGTCGCTCCACTCGGCCGCGCGCGCGATATCGACGTGCTGCGGAATGCGAATATCGAACATCGCCGCGCCGAGATTGTCTTTCAGCAAGCCGGCTTCCGAGCGATGAAGGCTCATGTTCTCGTCATACTTCGTCGCGACGACATAAAGCTGAGATGGGCCGCCGCGACGCTCATTGATGAGGCGCAGCGCGCGCTTGCGGAATGTGATGAGGCCCAGGCGCGATACGTAATCCGGGATTGAGGGCACAAGGATCGCGTCGGCGGCGATGAGCGCGGCTTCCGCGAACAGCGAAATGCCGGGCGGGCAATCGATCAGAATGTAGTCGTATTCATTCATCACGGTGCGCAGCCCGTTGGCGAAGCGCTCGCAAATCCATTTCTGGATATTGTCGATTTTATAGCCGCGGTTGACGAAGCTCTCGATCATGTCGCGCTCGACGATGCGGAACTCGGGCGCTGCCGCGATCAGCGCAACATCGGGATTGCCTTTCAGGTCCGTGACCTTCGGTGCGATGAGGCTTTTGAAGGGCTTCGGCTTTTCCTGGGCGACGTAGGCTTCGAAGTAAAAATCGAGCGTGCGTTCGGCTTCGCGAAGATCATTCCACTTCTCAGGGCCCGCCGCCATGATCGAAGCGTTGGTCTGCGGGTCGAGGTCGATCAACAGAATGCGGCGGCGGTGGTGATACGCCAGCGTTTCCGCAAGCGAGACGGAGGTCGTCGATTTGCCGACGCCGCCCTTCATATTGATCACGGAAACGAGCCGAGCGGGCATGGATTCTTCCTTTGCGTACGCATCCTGCGGAACTGGCGAGCCTTGAGGCATCATGGTTTGTTTTTCGTTAATTCCGCGTCCGGAAGCACCTTAAGAAATGGCCAGATCGGTTTGCGACGGGAAAAGCAGTTGCGCGGAATCTGTGCGCCACTCTCAGACATGGTTCAGGCGCCTTTTGTCACAAACGCACCCGAGGCGACACACACCGCACGGGAACAAACACAATGAAATTCAAAGCACTCCTCGCCGCCGCCGCGTTGGGCGTCACTGTCCTCGGCGCAGTCCCGGCAAACGCCGACGCGCCGGATTATCGCCGCGGCCCGGATTACAGCCAAGATTACCGCGGCGACCGCGGCGAATGGCGTGGCGACAATTTTCGTGGGGATCGGCACGGTCCGCGCCGCCCGTCTCTGACCGTGGTGACACAACGCGGCGCGATTTCACTGCAGCGCGACGACCGCCTTTTCTACACGTTCACAAGCGCGCCTTATCATTTTCAACCAGGCTTTACGTACGAATATACGGATCGCTGCAACCGGCGCGGCTGCGTCGTGAATGTGTATCGCGGCCATTCCGATTATCGCGTCGACCGTATCTTCGCACCGTATGCGCCACGTATCCGGCAAGATTATGCGCAATGGCGCGGCGATGATTGGCGGCGTGACGGCTGGCGCGGCGACGGCGAACGCTATCAGCGCGACCGCGACGACGATCTGCGCGATCGCGATGGACGCGGGCTTGAAGGCGGACCGCGTACTCCGAGGTAACATTTCGAGCGGCGCGCGAAAGCGCGCCGCTAACTCTTCTCGCGCATCAGCACCAATTCTTCAGCGGCGGTTGGGTGCAGCGCGCAGGTCATATCCCATTGCTGTTTGGTGAGCCCGGCTTTCACCGCGATCGCGGCGAGCTGCGCAAGCTCCGGCCCTTCCGGCCCTGCGATGTGCACGCCGAGCACGCGCTGATCCTGCGGATGCACGATAAGCTTCATCAGCGTGCGGGATTCGTTGCCGGCAATGATATTTTTCATCGGACGGAACGAGGTTTTGTAGACGTCGACATCGCCGTAGAGCTTATTTGCTTCGTGTTCCGTCAGGCCGACAGCGCCGACATGGGGGCGGCCGAACACAGCGGTGGGCACATCTCTATGATCGAAACTTAGCGGGCGGCCGTAAAATTCGGTCTCCGCAAACGCGACCGCCTCACGGATCGCGACGGGCGTCAGATTCAAACGATCCGTCACATCGCCGAGCGCAAATACCGATAGGACATTCGTCCGCGAATATTGATCGACCGCGACGGCGCCGCGCTCGGTAAGCTGAACGCCCGCCTCGATAAGGCCCAAGCCTTCCGTGTTCGGCTCACGCCCCGTCGCGAACATGACCTGCGCCGCTTCGATGCGCATCCCGTTCGAGAGCGTCACGAGCCGCGCATCGCCCGCATCGGAAATTTCCGTGAGCGTCGCCAGCGTTATGACATTCACGCCCGTGCGTTGGAGATTGGCCTGCACATGCGTGCGGATATCGTCATCGAAGCCGCGCAGGATTTTATCGCCGCGATAGACCAGCGTGGTTTCAACGCCAAGGCCCGAAAAGATCGTCGCGAATTCAACCGCGATATAACCCGCGCCGACGATCAAAATGCTTTGCGGCAATTCCTTTAGGAGAAAGGCCTCGTTCGACGTGATTGCAAGCTCTTCACCTTTAAGGCCCATAAGACGCGATGCGCGCCCGCCGGTTGAGACGAGAATTTTTTCAACCGTGATCGGCTTTTCCTGGCGCGTCAGCTTAATCGCCTGCGGCCCGACGAGCGCGGCGCGATCCTCGAACACTTCGACGTTTGCGCGTTTGAGATTGGTTTCGTAGATGCCGGACAGGCGTGCGACTTCGGCTTGGACATTGTCGCGCAGAGTTGGCCAATCAAAGGACGCCCACTCGACCGTCCAGCCATAGCCTTTCGCGTCGTGGAAAAGTTCGGAAAATTCCGAGGCGTGAACGAGATATTTTTTAGGAATACAGCCGCGGATCACGCACGTGCCGCCGATGCGATATTCTTCCGCGATGGCGACGCGCTTGCCGGCCTGCCCCGCTAGGCGCGCTGCGCGCACGCCGCCAGAGCCTGCGCCAATAACGAAAAGATCGTAATCGTATTTGCTCATGCCGCTTCCGCCGCCCCGCGCTAACCGCCCGCGCCTTTCATATAGGCAGGCAGCCAGTCTTCGTGGAGGGCGCGGAGTTCGGCGAGCGAGACTTTCTCGAACGCGCCGCCTTTGCGCACAAAGCTCACATCCGCGCCGCCCGCCTCGCCGACGATGAGATAAGGCACGCCCGCCGCCTTCGCGCGCGCGTCAAATTTGCCAAGTTCAGCCTGATCGAGCGCAATGAGGTATCGCGCCTGATCTTCGCCAAACAGGAACGCATCTTCCACAACCGCGCCGGAATAAGAAACCGACAAACCAACGCCGCTCGCGAGCGCCATTTCTGCCGCTGCGATAGCGACGCCGCCTTCAGAGCAATCGTGAACGGCCGATGCGAGGCCATCCGTGATCAGCGCGCGCACGAAATCGCCATTGCGTTTCTCGACTGCGAGATCGACGGGCGGCGGCGCGCCCTCTTCACGGCCCAGCACTTCGCGCAAATAAAGCGATTGCCCAAGATGGCCTTTGGTCTCGCCGATCAGAATGAGCTGAAAGCCCTTCTGCATTTTTGCGATTTGCGCGTGATGCTTAAGATCATCGATCAATCCGACACCGCCGATCGCAGGCGTCGGTAAAATCGCTTCGCCATTGGTTTCGTTGTAGAGCGAGACATTGCCGCTGATGACAGGGAAATCGAGTTCGCGGCAGGCTTCAGCCATGCCTTCAATCGCAGCGACGATCTGGCCCATGATTTCAGGTTTTTGCGGATTGCCGAAATTGAGATTGTCGGTCACCGCGAGGGGCTTAGCACCCGTTGCGGAGAGATTGCGCCACGCTTCGGCCACCGCCTGCTTGCCGCCTTCGTAGGGATCGGCTTCCACATAGCGCGGCGTGACATCGCATGTCATCGCGAGCGCGCGATTGGAGCCATGAATGCGCACGATCGCCGCGTCCATACCGGAATCCGCGACGGTATCGCCCATCACGTGGCGATCATATTGCTCCCAAATCCAGCGCTTCGACGCCATGTCGGGCGACGCCATGATTGTCTTGAGCGCGCTTACGAAATCGAGCGACGCGGCGCCTTGTGTGAGCGGAGCCCCCGCCGTGCGTTTCGGCGCAATGAATGGCCGCTCATATTTCGGCGCTTCATCGGCGAGTGGTTCGAGCGGCAGATCGCACACGGTTTGACCGTGCCAGCGCAGCACAAGCCGCCCGCTATCGGTGGTTTTTCCGATGACAGCGGCGTCGAGACCCCATTTGTCGAAGATGCGTTTGGCATCAGGCTCGCGGCCCGGCTTCAGCACCATCAACATGCGCTCCTGGCTTTCGGAGAGCATAAATTCGTAAGGCGTCATGCCCTCTTCGCGCGCGGGCACTTGATCGAGATCAAGCTCGATGCCGCTGCCGCCCTTCGACGCCATTTCGACGGATGACGATGTGAGACCGGCGGCGCCCATATCTTGGATGCCGATAATAGCATCGCTCTCCATCAATTCGAGGCACGCTTCGATCAACAGTTTTTCTAAGAAAGGATCGCCAACTTGCACCGTTGGGCGCTGCGCTTCGGCTTCCTCATTGAATTCAGCAGACGCCATCGTCGCGCCGTGGATGCCGTCACGGCCGGTTTTCGCGCCAACATACACGACCGGATTGTTCGCGCCTTTCGCGGCGCTCGTGAAAATCCGATCCTTCTTTGCGATGCCGAGACAGAAAACGTTGACGAGAATGTTTCCGTTATAGCGCGCGTGGAAATTCGTCTCGCCGCCCACCGTCGGCACGCCGACGCAATTGCCATAAAATGAGATACCCGCGACGACGCCTTCGACAAGCTTCTTGGTTTTTGGATGCGATGGTTCGCCAAAGCGCAGCGCGTTCATCAGCGCGATGGGACGCGCGCCCATCGTGAACACGTCACGCAGAATGCCGCCAACGCCCGTCGCAGCGCCCTGGAACGGCTCGATGAAGCTTGGGTGATTGTGGCTTTCCATCTTGAAGATGGCGGCGAGCCCTTCGCCGATATCGATCGCGCCGGCGTTTTCACCGGGCCCGTAAATGACGTGCGGCGCGGAGGTCGGAAACTTCGCCAGATGCACGCGGCTCGACTTATAGGAGCAGTGCTCGGACCACATCACGGAGAAGATGCCGAGTTCAGTCACGTTCGGAACGCGCCCGAGCTTTTGGACGATCAGATCATATTCTTCACCCGAGAGGCCAAATTCCTGGGCAAGGGTGCGGTCTCCCGCATCTAAAGGGCCGTGCTTCATGCCGCGCTCTTAAAGGTGCTCGGCAGGACGGGCAATCGGGGCTAGGGTCGCGCCGATAAATCATCGGAGTAGCGGGAGCGCAGGCAAGAATGTTGATTTCGAAGAAATTTTTGATCTGTGCAGCGGCTCTCGCCGCGGCGGCTTGGGCTAGTGCGGCCACAGCGCAGCCGGCGAGCTGCGCGGAAGATGACCTCCGATGCCGCATCGCCGCGCTCGAGGCGCGCGTCGCGCAGCTTGAAAGCGCCCCGGCCTCCCAGCCGCAGGTCGTTTATGAGGCGCCAACGGAAAGCGTGAATGTGCGCCGGACTTGCCGTTCGGACTGCCATGCGGAAGCCGCCGCGATCTGCACGGAGCGTGGTTTCAGCGGCGGCCGGGCGGAAGATTGGGAGCGCCCGCGCAGCGGCCCCGTCGTGCTAACGCGCGCGCAGTGCAACCGCCAGACGCCCTAAGAAATTCGGGCGCGCCCCTCGCCTCGCGAGGATCGCGCGCTTAAACGACACTAAGTTTGGAGAAAAACATGCCCACGATTGAATGGAATGAGGTTGGGAATTGGGTCGGCAAAGAAACCGGCGTCTCCGATTGGCTGCTGCTCGACCAAGAGCGCGTCAATAAATTTGCCGACGCGACGGGCGATCATCAGTGGATTCACGTCGATGTCGAACGCGCCACCAAAGAGATGGGCGGCCCGATCGTGCACGGCTATCTTACGCTTTCGCTGATCCCGGGGCTCGGCGCGGGCATGCTCTCGCTTAACGGCACGACGCGCGGGATCAATTACGGCTCGAACAAAATCCGCTTCATGAACATGGTGAAAGTGGGCAAGCGGGTGCGTCTGCGGCAGAAACTTGTGAACGCCGAGCCGAAAGCCGGCGGCCTGCAGCTCACCAATGAGTGCACAATTGAAATTGAGGGCGAGACAAAGCCCGCGCTGATCGCGGAAACGATCACGGTCGTTTTCAACA
>JBEVOS010000303.1:0-3415 GCA_040507435.1 Caulobacterales bacterium
TCCCGCAAGGCGCAACGCAAGTAACGCCGGAACAAGGTGAGCGCATTCGCGCCGTGCTCGAACAAAACAATCTTGATCGCGAGACATTCAACGCGATCAATTCGAAAGCGCGAACGGATCAAGCATTTGCTGCGCGCCTCGCTGCGCTACGCGACCGCACAACGGATACGCCGCGCGGTTAGATAATCAAAGAAAACGCTAAGCAACGGCGGCGTTCATCGAGCGCCGCCGTTTTAGTAAAGACGCCCGCCATCCGGCGCAGGCTTATCCAATGTAACGAGTACGACTTCGCCATTGCGGTCGGGAAAGCCCAGACACAAAACTTCGCTCATAAATTTTCCGATTTGGCGCGGCTCGAAATTCACGACCGCCGCAACACGCCGCCCAAGCAATTCGCCCAAAGCATAATTCTTCGTGATCTGCGCGGAGGATTTCTTGACGCCAAGCGGATCGCCGAAATCAATCCAAAGCTGATAAGCTGCTTTCTTCGCTTCCTCAAAAACCTGCGCTCTGATGATCGTGCCAAGCCGGATATCGAGCTTCAGAAAATCGTCCATTGAAATTTGCGGCAGAAGCTCGCGCGAAGGCGTCATGGTCACGAACCTCCAATTCGCGCAGGCTCGGCGCGCGCGCCCTCCGGCCCCAAAACAATCTGATCGACCGCCAATTGCGCGTCCTTCAATTGCGCTTCGCAATGCGCTTTGAGCGCCGCGCCCCGCTGATAAATGCGAATCGAATCCGCGAGCGCGACATCACCGCGCTCTAATTGCGCAACGATCTTCTCAAGCTCAGCCAACGCCTCTTCGAAGCTCAGTCGTGCGACATCGTCCGCAACGGCCATAGGGATTCTCCTTTGAGAGGAAACTAAGCCGCGGTTTCGGTTGAAACAAGGCGCGCGCTAACGCCGCCGTTCATACCGCCGATACGACCAATATTTGTCGCCGTGATCTTCAACTTCGGCCCAACCCTGACGCTTAAGCACAGGGCGCATCATCCGATTGAACCAGCCATGCGCGCACAAAACGACCGTTTCCCCGCGCAGCGCCCGCGCCGTCAACGTCGCGACAGCCGCCTCAGCGCGCTGCTCGGCTTCCTTACGTGATTCCTGGCCCGCAGAACGCCCCAGCCACCAAGCCACCCGCGCCCACACGCCCCACGCCCGCGGAGTCCGTTTTCCCCAAACTGGCGGCGGCGGCATCGGCGCTTCGATAAAAATAGGATCAATCGTTACGGGCCGGCCGGCCGCAAGCGCCTGCGCGGTTTCGAGCGCACGCGGCAACGGCGAAGCGAAAATCTGCGTCGCGTCGCGCGCCGCCTCGGTCAGGTTTTCCGGAGGAAATTGATCCGCAACGAGCCCGGCGCGGTCATATTCCGCCCACCATTCCTCATAGCCGCGCCAGTCCAGCCGGATTCGCCGATCGCCCTTGGGGCGGCCATGCCGCGCCAGAACGATGGCCCCAGGCCGCGCAGTCGTGTGCCGTTCCAGCGTCTCCCCCGGCGCCGTACTCATCCACTACCCCACAGCGCCAGCCCCAAGCGCCCATCGCGATCTTGCCGCGAACCGGCCCGAAGCGCGCGTAATTCCGTACCCGGCTGCCAAGACTGACACAACCTTAGCCATGCAGGTCAGCCCCAGCGGGTTTGGCGGGGCTGGCCGGTCCACCCCGCTTCAGAGGCTTCGCGCCACGCCATCGCTGAAATCGTCGATCGCCCGCTCAAGAGCAGCGGTGGAGCGCTCCGAATTCTGTAAGAACGCGTCCGCCTCCCGCCGCATTTGCGCGATCACGCCGGCAAGATCGCCGCGCCGCAGCGCCTGCGCGCTCGCCTGCGCCTCAACCACCAAATCCCGGAAGGCGCGCCGCGTCTCAATGGACGACCCCGCCAAAAGCGTGACAGACAATTTCAAACGGCGATTGATGATGTCCAACGAAGAAACACGCACGTTGGAAAGCTCAGTCTGCGATCTCTTCTCAGCCGCTTTTTCAGCTTTCGCCTGCGCTTCGGCGCGGTCTGAACTTCTGCGGTTTCTCCAAGCCAAAACGGCTTTATGCGAGCGCCGGCATGGCCCGACATAGGACTGCGCAGTCACCCATGTTTTTGCGCCATTCAGCGCTTCTTCCATCGCTTTTTTGACAGTAGCGCGATCAGCGCCGGCAGGGACCGCGATTGCGCCTGCGTGACGCCAAATTGGGATGTCGTTTTTCCGGGAACAGAAAACCAAAAATGGCGAATAGCGCATCCCGCCGCGGCTTGTGCGCCGCATGTTTTGCAAAACGTCCGGCGTAATCAGATCGAGTCTGGAATCGTCGGCAATCACGAGAACGGGCTGCTTCAATCGCTCGAGGTCGCTTCGCGTGAACGCGCGCAAATGCACCTGCCCTCCGAGAGAGCGGGCGGCGGCCTGGACGGCCTCCTTCAGGGATGAGTTCACAAGGTATTGACGGGTCATGACACTCTAGAGTGCGCCATGATTGCCCGAATAATGCTGAATTTCCGTTAGCGATGCAGGTTTCGTTGCAGTCTGCCTTTACGAAAACTTCGAGAAATCGGCAGGCCGGCGCTCTGAAAAGGCATTAAACGCTTCCTTTGCTTCTCCTGTTTTCAACCTCTCCTTGAAAAGCGCGCTTTCCTCATCCATTCGCGCGAGAATCGCTTCGGTCTCGCGCATCAATTTCTTCGTCATAAGCACAGAGCCAATCGGACGCTGCGTGAGCGCCAACGCCGCCGCGCGCGCCGCGCCAAGCACCTCTTCGCGTGGCGCCACTTTGTTAGCCAAGCCAAGCTGGTAGGCCTCCTGCCCACTTAAGCCCTCGCCAAGCGTGAACATCGCGAACGCCCGCGCATGGCCAATCCGCGCCGGCAACAACATGCTAGACGCGGCTTCAGGCGCAAGTGCGAGATTGACGAACGGCACGGTCAGCTTTGCATCGTCCGCAACGTAAACGAGATCACAATGCAGGAGCATCGTCGCGCCCACGCCGATCGCCAGCCCTTGCACCGCCGCAACGACAGGTTTTTGCACGCTGCCGATCGCTTTGATGAAACGCCAGGCTTGCAATTCTTCAGATTTCCCGGCGGCGAAAGCGGAAAAATCCCCAAGATCATTGCCGGCGCTAAACGCGTCGCCCTCACCCGCGATGAGCACGACACGGACATCTTGATCAATGTTCGCGTTTTCAAGCGCCTCGGCCGCAGCGACATACATCGCATTCGTCAGCGCATTTTTCCGTTCCGGGCGCGCAAACACGATCTCCAGCACGCCGTCCTTCTTGTTGATTTTGACGTGTTCGCTCACCGTTTTCTCCATCCTATCGGAAATCCCCTGAGAGATAGATTGCAGAAGCGCCGCCAGCGCAAGCGTCAAGCAAACGGCGCCAATACTAAGCGGCAAGCAAGTATGGTAAACAAAAGCGCA
>JBEVOS010000318.1:0-4873 GCA_040507435.1 Caulobacterales bacterium
CGGCGTCGACCGTGAAGCTCGCCGGGCCTGCGGCGTTGTAATAGGTGCGTGTGATGCGCGCGCCCGTTCCATTGCTGGACGCCCAAGTGTCGAGATTGCCTTTCCACGCCGTGCTCGCGCCCATCGAGGACATCGTCGCAACCGTCGCAAACTGCGTCTGCTTGATGACATTGCCGTAGGCGTCATAGCCAAAGCCGACGACACCGCCGGCCGCATCGACGCTGTAGGCGAGCTGACCACGATCATTGTAGACATTGTACGAAGTGCGATCGCTTAAGCCTGATGTGACAGCGTCTTTGATCGTCGCATATTTGTAATTGCCGACGCTGCCGAGCGGCGCGGCATAAGAGATCGTCCGGCGCACTTGCCCGTTGGCGGTTGCGTTCGCGCCTGAGCCTTCCCAGTAGACATATTCGGTGACGCGCCGCAGCGGATCGATCGTAAACCTGAGCAGCCCCTGGCCGTCATAGACATAGCGGCTCGTCACATCTTTCGCTGTGTCGGCCGTGATCGAGCCTTTCAATTGATCGAATGTGCCAGACGCCCGATAGGTTGAATTGGTCAGGTTCGCATAGGCCGTCTCTTCGATTTTGCGGCCGGCCTTATCGTAGGTGATCGTGCTCAATCCGCCTTCGCCGTTGAGCGCGCCGATCAATTTGCCGTCGCGATCGTAAAAGCTGCGGACGACGACATCGTTCGTGCTGCTAGCGGTCGGCAGGCTCTGCGTTGTCGGCGGCGTTGTCTTAAAGCCCGTGACCGTGGCGCCTGCGATTTTGTTGAAATAGCCGATTGTCTTGATGAGACGGTTAGCGGCGTCATATTCATAGGTCGTCGCCGACCCATCGCCGGCGATCGTCTCTATGACGCGCCCGCCCGCATCATAGATATTCCATTGCCACAGATCATAGGTGTTGTCGGCCGGCCGGATCGAGGCGATCTCGATCTCCGTCGTCACCGTCGACAACGCCGTCACATTGCTGGACGATATTTTCGTATTGTAATGGATCGTTGTGGAGATGCGTCCCGCCGCATCGTAGCGATATTCGATCAGCTGTCCGTCATGACCGATATCGGCGATCTTGCGTCCGG
Organism: Caulobacterales bacterium; assembly: GCA_040507435.1. GTDB lineage: Bacteria > Pseudomonadota > Alphaproteobacteria > Caulobacterales > Aquidulcibacteraceae > JBEVOS01. The sequence goes on from JBEVOS010000318.1 coordinate 1,090, forward strand.
CTTTGTCATAGAGAAAATAGCTCGACCGGCCCGATGCGTCCGTCGTCTTTCGAAGCTGGCCATTCTTGTCGTAAAGATTGGAAGCCGTTCCGCCATTCACATAGGAGCCGCTATCGGCTTTGCTGATCAATTCTCCCGCTTTGTTAAATGTCGAGACGCTGGTGAGGCCCTGCGAGGTTGTGATCGTCGTCGTTAACGCCGCATCGTTAAACGCGATCGTCACCGTCCCGCCGGCAAAATCCGTTGAGCCCGTCAGCCGGCCTAAGCCGTCATAGACAAACGTCTCCGCAATCCCGCTCGTCTGCGGCTCGGTATATCGGCTGAGCAAGCGGCCTGCGTGATCGTAGACGTAATGGGTATGACGATTGCCTTCGCTGGTCGATTCAACGCCCGCGCTGGATGCTGCGCCATAGCCATAAGAATCGGCGAGATTGTCGCGCGCATCGTAGACGTTCTTGACGATCTGCGTGGTTGCGCGATCCGACAGCCCATCGCGCCAGGAATTCATCGTGGCTTCGCTTAAGCCCGTCGAACCGATCGTATAGGCATCGTCCGGATAGGTAATGGCGTATTCGAGCGCGCCCGCGCTCGTATACCGATATTCCGTCACCTGCCCTTCTGGGCTCACCACATAGCGAAGGTGATTTTCGCTATCATAGACATAGCGGCTATAGAGCGAGACCGACGCCCCGCCGGCATAAGAGCCAGTCCGCGTCTCGAGCGTCAGGCTGTTCTTGCTGTCATAGCTCCGCGTCGTGACATTGCTGTTGGCGTCGGTGATCGAGGCGACATTGCCGTTCGTGTCATAGGCATAGGTTGTCGTGGACGTCGTGGTCGAGCCTTGCTTGGCGACCACGGTCAGCACATTGCCGTCGCTATCGTAGGTGTAATTGATCTCCTGCGCGGTCGCGCCGGTATAAGCCGGCGGCGCGAGCACCTGCGTCAATTGTTTATTGGAATCGTAAGTGAGCCGCGTCACCTGCCCGCGCGGATCGGTGATCTCAGTATAACCGCTCTGATACGAGATCGTCGTGGTGCGCGTGTCGCCGCTCGCAACCGCCTGCACCAACTGGATGACGCGGTTTGAGCCGTCATAGGAAATCGTCAGCGACGAGCCATCGGTTTGCGTGATGGTCGCGATCCGATTGGACGTTGAATCATATGTGTATGTCGTCACATAGGTCGAGGAATCGCCAGTATTGTCGGGCGTCAAATCGACCGTGACGCTGGTCAGCCGATCCGAGCCGTCATAGCCATAGGTCGTGAGCGTACGCACCACCGACGCCGACGTGGCGAGATTAGTGTAGCCGGTCTCGATCGATGCGATATGCGCGCCGGACCACGTATATTTCGTATAGCTGCCGTCCTGCGTGGTGACGGTTTCAAGCTTCTCCGGCGATCCCGACACATAAGCGAAGGTCAGCTCATTGCCGTCGGTATCGGTCTGCTTGGTGATCCGCCACAAGCCCGTCGACGACAGCGAATAGGTTTCAGTGATCTGGCTTGATCCGTCCGTCCAGGTCCACTTATCCGCGCCGGAATTATACGAAAGCGTATCGAACGCGCCTGCGCCTTCCGGCGTCACATAGGCGCTAAGGCTGGTATTCCAGGCATAGGTGATCTCCGAACCATCGGCGGAGACCCGCTTGATCGTCGAGCCGGACGTGTTGACCGTGCCGGTAAGGCCAAACACACGCCGGTCCGTCGACTGGCGCCAATAATCGCCATTGTCGTCGAGCGCGCCGAGCGAATTGTACGTGCGCGCAATCGAAAGATCGGGGCCCTTCCCGACCAGAAATTCGTCTTGCCGCGACACAAGCAAGTTGCCGGTCGCTGCATTGAGAAACACGTTCTCGCCGCCGCGCCCAAGACTTGATCCGCCCAGCAAACCGCCTGCGCCTAAGCTTGCGCCCGATCCGCGTTCAAAGCCTGCGCCAAGCCCAGTGAAAATCGCGACCATGTCGTCCCCGCCAAATCATCGGCGGTCGCGTTTCGCGCAAGCGCCAATAGTTTAGTCGGCGGATTTCGGAAAAAGTTTAGCGAGACCGCGAAAGTTTTTTCGATCCCACAGCTAACGCGTTGCTTTCCAAGGCTTAAAATTTATCAGCGCAGCTCGGCGCGCGCATACAGGACGACGAGTTCTGTGAATAACACGCAGCGCATTATCTGCGAGTGACCGCGCCAACGCTTCCCACGATTTCCGGCCAGAGATCGTCCTACTTCGACCGCAGCAGCTCGCTCGCGGTGACGCCGAGCGCATCTGCAAAGCGCTCGAGCACTTCGATTGTCGGGTTGCGAACGCCGCGTTCGACGCCGGACACATAAGTGCGGTGAAGGCCGGCTTCGTCGGCCAGCTCTTCCTGAGACCAGCCTTTGGCGAGGCGGAGGCGGACCACATTGCGCGCCAAGACCAGGCGAATATCCATCGCCAGGAGAGAGCTGTTCTGCAGCCGATTGATCTACAGACGATGAGTCTCATTTCGAGTTGACGAATTGGGCTGCGCCATGGCTTTCAGGGGGCGCAATGAGACTCATGGTATTCAGCTGAACGCGCCCCTCCCCAACCTCCATGGCGACTTCCGCTTCGACGGGCGGGCGGCGCTCGCGCATATCCTAGCGCACGCGCCCCACGGCACGCTCCTTCAGGCTGTCGCGACGCTCACGGCGTTTTCTCATCCCGAAACCGTGCGCCAAACCGGCGGCGGCGCGCTCTTCCCGGCGATCCGCGACGCGAGCCGGCGCAGAACCATCGATAAGATCGCGCGTGTGGGCTTTGACGATAACGCGGTCCCGCACGCCATCTTTTGGACGGCCAATGCGGTGACGCATCCGCGAAGGGATATCCAGCTCAATCACGTCTATCCGCGCAGCGGCGATCCGGCTTGTTATAGCGCGCTCGCCAATCTTTGTGTGACGCCGAGTTTTCTCGCCAAACTCACCGATCACGACCCTTCTGTCGCCGCCGCGCTCCAATTCCGCGTCTTCGAACTCTATGAGTGGAAACCTGCGGGCGATCCCATTCCGCAAAAGCCGGACGGCTATGACGCGCTTGTCTGGTCTCCCCCGCTCGACCCTGTGCTTGATGTCGAGGCCCGGCTTCGCGCGCGGGTGCGCAGCGACGGCATATTGCGACGGATTGCTGGAGATCTTGGCTGGCGGTTCAGCGGCGATGTTCCGGACCCGGAATTTGCACCTGACCAGCCCCCTAACGCGCCCTTGCCCCCATCTTAGCAACCCTTTACGTCACTGCTATGAGTGAACCGGTTTATCGCCGCGGACAGATTGAATGGGCGCTGTGGCGTCTCGCGCTCGGCGGGCTCGCCAATCCGCGTAAAGCGATGCCGCAGCTTTTTAGGACGCGCGTCAAGAAGCTTCTCGACCTCGATCATGTTTTGCCGCGGGGACGCGCGAGGGCCGACAAGGGCTTCGCGTTTTCCAGCGCCCGTCCTGCCGGGCTCGGCACCGACGCCGCGTTCACGCGGCTCGATACGTTATGTTTGGCGATCGGTCTCGATCTCCTCGATCTCGGCTTCAAACAGATGGAAATTGTCGAATTGGTGCGCGCGCTCCGCGCAGCGCTTGCGGACGCGCTGTCGGACCTTTTTCAAATCGCCGCGCACGAAACGCCGAATTCGAAACAACTCTCTCCCAACCGACCGCCCGCAAAACAATCCGGCAAGTTTCGCATCGATGCGCCGAGCGATGAGGATGTCGAAATCTTCTTGATCGTTCCGAGCGTTGAGCGCCCGGCTTTATACACGGACAGGATAGCGCGTGCGCTCTC
>JBEVOS010000330.1:0-3737 GCA_040507435.1 Caulobacterales bacterium
GAACGGACCGAAAGCTCCAGCTCATCGACCTTCTTGAGAAGCGCCGGGTTGAACGGAAGATCTGGCTTTTCGCCGCCCTCCTTCTTCGCCTTCGGCTCTTCGAACGTCACGAACACCTGCAATTGATCTTGCAGGATGCGCGCGGCGTACGCGACTGCATCTTCCGGGCGGACGGCGCCATTGGTTTCAATGTCGATCACGAGTTTATCGTAGTCGAGCACTTGGCCTTCGCGCGTGTTGTCAACGCGATAAGCGACGCGCTTGACCGGGCTATAGATCGAATCCACCGCGATCAGGCCGATCGGCGCGTCATCAGGGCGGTTTTGCTCGGCAGGCACATAACCTTTGCCAATATTGACCGTCAGCTCCATCCGGATGGATGCGCCGTCGTCCAACGTGCAGATCACGAGGTCTGGGTTGAGAATCTCCATATCGGAGACCGTTTGGATGGCCTTCGCCGTCACTTCGCCTGGGCCGTCCGCCTTGAGCATGACGCGCTTGGGGCCCTCGCCGCGCATGCGGAAGGCGACCTGTTTCAGGTTCAGTACGATGTCCGTAACATCCTCGCGGACGCCAGGGATCGAAGAGAATTCATGAACGACGCCGTCGATCTGGACGGACGTGATCGCCGCGCCTTGCAGAGACGACAAAAGAACGCGCCGCAGCGCGTTGCCAAGCGTCATGCCGAAGCCACGCTCAAGCGGCTCGGCGATAAGAGTCGCCTTACGGCCAATGTCGAACCCATGTTCGACCACAGGCTTTTTGGGGCGGATGAGGGTCAGCCAGTTGTCTTCGATCGTCATCAATGCCTCTCTTCCCCTGATGGGGAGCACGGCGCGCACCGCTCTTCGGCGCGCAGCCAGGAGATATAGGTATTCCTAGACGCGACGGCGCTTCGGCGGGCGGCAGCCATTATGCGGGATGGGCGTCACGTCGCGGATTGAGGTGACGGTGAAGCCGATGGCTTGGAGCGCGCGCAACGCGCTTTCCCGGCCGGAACCGGGGCCCGACACGTTCACTTCAACCGTGCGCATGCCATGTTCCATGGCCTTGCGACCGGCGTCTTCAGCCGCAATCTGCGCAGCGTAAGGCGTCGATTTGCGTGAGCCCTTGAAGCCCATCGTTCCCGAGCTCGACCAGGAAATCGTATTCCCCTGTGCGTCGGTAATTGTAACCATCGTGTTGTTGAACGACGCCGCGACATGCGCGACGCCGGAAACGATGTTTTTGCGCTCGCGCTTCTTAACGCGCGTTGCTTCCTTGGCCATTGCTCAAATCCTACTTGCGCGTCGCTTGCTTTTTACCAGCGATCGGCTTGGCCGGGCCCTTGCGGGTGCGGGCGTTGGTGTGCGTGCGCTGACCGCGGACCGGCAGGCCACGGCGGTGACGAAGCCCCCGATAGCAGCCCAAATCCATCAGACGCTTGATGTTGGTGGCGGTTTCGCGACGCAGATCGCCCTCGACGGTGTAGTCGCGGTCGATCGCTTCGCGCAGTTGGAGCACTTCCTGATCGGTCAGCTCGCTCACGCGGCGCGCTTCATCGATGCCGACTTTTTGCATGATGTCTTTAGCAAAATGCGGCCCGATGCCATGGATGTACTGAAGCGCGATCACAACGCGCTTCTGAGTGGGAATATTGACGCCGGCGATCCGGGCCATGAGCATGCTCCAAACGACAAAAACGCGATCCCGGCGCACTCTTAGGAGCGCGCGCGATCGCGGCCAAAACCTTCGCGAAGACCCGCCGTTATAGCGGGGGGTTTTCGCACGTCAACCGGGCGAATCCGGCCTTCTTAACCTCCGTGACGGCTGATTTTGCCGGCAATCGCCGCAGACACGGCGTCCATATCGGCCATGCCGTCAACCGCTTCCAGCTTCTGCTGGTTTTTATAGTAAGGCACCAAGGGCGCTGTTTGCGCATTGTACGCAGCCAGGCGAACCTTGAAACTTTCCGGATTATCGTCCGCCCGCCCCTCTTCGGCGAAGCGCTTACCGACACGGGCGATCAGCTTATCTTCGTCGACTTCAAGACGAATGACGGCGTCGATCTGCTGCCCCTTTTTCGCCAAAAGCGCGTCCAGCGCCTCGGCTTGGGCGACTGTGCGGGGAAAGCCATCGAAGATAAAACCAGCCGCTCCGGAATTCCGGGCGATGGCGTCCTCGATTAGCTCGATCACGACTTCATCGGACACGAGCGAGCCGCTATCCATGATCGCGGCGACGCGCTGGCCAAGGTCCGAGCCTGAGGCGCGCGCTGCGCGCAGCATATCACCGGTGGAAAGCTGCACGTAGCCGCGCCCTTCGACGAGCCGCTTCGCTTGAGTCCCCTTCCCCGCCGCGGGAGGCCCAAACAAAATCAAATTCATCGCGCCTTGCCCCGCAGCTTCGACCTCTTGATGAGGCCCTCATATTGGTGCGCGACCAGATGAGACTGGATTTGCGTCACCGTGTCCATCGTCACGGAAACCACGATGAGGATCGAGGTCCCGCCCAGATAGAACGGCATATTGAAATAGGAGATCGCGATCTCGGGAAGCAAACACACCGCTGTGATGTAAGCGGCGCCGATCACCGTCAGCCGGGTGAGGACATAATCAAGATATTCGGCCGTCTTTTTGCCTGGGCGGATGCCTGGCAGGAAACCGCCATATTTCCGCAAATTCTCAGCCGTCTCTTCCGGATTGAAGACGATCGAGGTGTAGAAGAAGCAGAAGAAAATGATTCCGAAGGCGTAAAGCGCGAGGTGCGCCGGCTGGCCGTAGCCAAGCGTTCCAATAAGCGTCTGCAGCCATTCCGGCGCGTTCTGCTGCATACCCGCAAAGCTCGCCACAGTGGATGGCAGCAGAAGCAAGGACGACGCGAAGATCGGCGGGATGACGCCAGCCGTGTTAATCTTGAGCGGCAGGAACGAGCTTTCGCCCATGAACATGCGATTGCCCACTTGGCGCTTGGGGTATTGCACAACGAGGCGCCGCTGCGAACGCTCAAAGAAGACGATGAACACGATCGCCGCGAGCATAATCACGACGATCGCCAGAAGGCCGAATACGCTGAGTTCGCCCACACGCGCGAGTTCGAACATTGATGCGATCGTGCGCGGCAATTCCGCGATAATGCCCGTGAAAATAATCAAAGACACGCCGTTGCCGACACCGCGCGCGGTGATCTGCTCGCCAAGCCACATCAGGAACATCGTGCCGCCGGTCAATGTGACGACTGTGGACGCGATGAAGAAGAAGCCCGGGTTTATCACGGCGTTGGGCGTGGCCTGGAGCCCGATGGAGATCCCGTAAGATTGCAGGATCGCCAGCGCCACAGTGAGGTAGCGCGTATACTGATTGAGCTGTTTGCGCCCTGCCTCCCCCTCTTTTTTCAAGCGCTCAAGCGCGGGCGAAGTGGTCGTCAGGAGCTGAATGATGATCGATGCCGAGATGTACGGCATCACGTTCAGCGCGAACACGGCCATACGTTCGACGGCGCCGCCCGAGAATGTGTTGAACATTCCCAGGATGCCGCCGGCCTGGCTTTGGAAGGCGGCCTTGAATGCTTCCGGATCGACGCCCGGAATCGGGATGAACGTCCCGAGCCGGTAGACGACAAGCGCAATCAGGGTGAACCAAATACGCTTCTGAAGTTCTGTCGCTTTCGCGAAAGCCGCGAAGTTAACATTCGCGGCTAATTGTTCTGCGGCTGATGCCATAGGCGGTGCGGCTCCAAATCAGGCGGCCGGCTGATCC
>JBEVOS010000334.1:0-3321 GCA_040507435.1 Caulobacterales bacterium
AGCCGTCCGTTCGCTGCATTCCGGAACATCAACGCCGGGCTTTCAGCCAGATCGAGCTGCAGCACGGCCATCGATACGGTCATGGTCTTAACGCTGGTCTTTGTCTCCGCGATGACGAGCGGAGCCTGCTCAACATGGTTCGCCCCATTGGCCAGGGGCGCTCCCCCAACTTCATCTTCATCCTCGAACGGGGCGAGCACATAAGCTGATGCGTCTTCGGCGGGAAGAGGGGATTTGCCATTAGTATGATGATTTTTAAGGCGGCCTTTGACCCGCTTGATGCGTTTTTCGATTTTATGAAGGGCCTGGCCGAAGGCGGCGTGTGCATCTGCGCCATGGCCTTGGGCTTGGAGCGAGATGCCGGAAAACAGGTGCAGGTCGCAGTCGACTTCAAATCCGACGCCGTTTTTGGAGACGGTGACAAAGGCGTCCGTTGCGCGGGAAAAATACTTCTCGACGCCGGCTGAAAGTTCATCGGTGATGCGGGTCCGGAGGGCATCGCCAACGTCCATGTGACGACCGGCTACTTGTACGCGCATATGGCGCCTCCTCTGACTTGAGTTGGCCGGGGAGGGGGCCTTTGCAGCGCCAACCCAATCGTATTGGGGGCCGCTCCTGGCCCGCCCCGGGTGTGAAGCTAGGCGCCGAAAAGCGCCTGGGTCAATGCGGAAGCACCGATAAGGTTCGGATACTTAGACACAAATGGCGAGCGCTTTTTTCGTGTTTGGCGCGCCCTTTGCAGCCGGTCCGGCGTGACGTTTGGGAACGTGGTTCGGGCCGCGACGTTGCTCCGTTAAGGATAAGGCGCGTTCGGACATGCAGGCGGCGCATTTCGCGAAGTATTTTATCGTTGCGCTCGCGCTTTCACTCGCTGGGTGTAGTGCGCCTGAGCGTGCGCCGGTGTCCACTGATGTGAGCGCTTTCGCGCCGGAAACCGGCATGGCGTCTTGGTATGGCGGCGGACTGCATGGGCGCGCGACAGCGAATGGCGAGACCTTCGATCAAAATGATCTCACCGCCGCGCATCCGACTTGGCCGATGCACAGCTTGGTTGACGTGACCAACCTTGAGAACGGCCGGCGTGTCGTTGTGCGCGTGAACGATCGTGGGCCGTATGCGCGCGGCCGGATCATCGATGTGTCACGCGCAGCTGCGCGAGCGCTGGATTTCGAGGGCGACGGGCATACGCGGGTGACGATCAGTTATATTGGGCCAGCCCCGGCAGAAGGTCCGCGCTAGAGACCTTGCGCTAGCTTGCGTTTCCGTTCCACGGATGAGGGAATGCGCAAGCTCTCGCGATATTTCGCGACGGTGCGGCGGGCGATGTCGATGCCCTGATTGCGCAGGATGTCGACGATGCGATCGTCGCTCAGCACATCTTCAGGCGCTTCTTTATCCACGAGCGATTTGATCTGGAAGCGCACGGCTTCGGCTGAATGGCTTTCCCCACCATCCGCGCTCGCAATCGAGGCTGTGAAGAAATATTTGAGCTCGAACACGCCGCGCGGCGTTGCAATATATTTGTTCGAGGTGACGCGGCTCACCGTCGATTCATGCATTTCGATCGCGGTGGCGACAGTTTTCAAATTGAGCGGGCGCAGATGCGCGACGCCATAGGCTAAGAATCCGTCCTGCTGCCGCACGATTTCGCGGGCGACTTTCAGGATCGTCTTGGCGCGCTGATCGAGGCTTTTTACGAGCCAGCTCGCATTCGCAGCGCATTCGGAAAGGAAGGCTTTGTCCTCTTCCTTTTTCGCGCCTTTCGAAACCGTCGCGTAGTAGCGCTGGTTCATCAGCACGCGCGGCATGGTTTCAGTGTTGAGTTCGACGACCCAAGCGCCATCTGGTGCGGCGCGGACGTAGACATCCGGCACAACAGTTTGCGAGGGCGCGCCGCCAAAGCTCGCGCCGGGCTTCGGCGTCAGCGCTTTGATTTCCGCGACCATCTCCGAGAGGTCTTCACGATCAACTTCGCAGACGTGGAGGAGGCGCTCAATCTGGCCTTTGCCGAGCAGATCTAGATGCGCGACGAGCTTTTCCATCGCGGGATCAAATCTGCCGCGATCCTTCAGTTGCAGTGTCAGGCATTCCGCCAGATCGCGCGCCATAATGCCGACAGGCTCAAAGCCCTGCATCACGGTGAGAACGCGGGCGACATCGGCTTCGGCGCAGCCGAGCGTGCGCGCGGTTTCGTCGGTGCTGCCGCGGAAATAGCCCCAATCATCGATCTGATCGATGAGCGCTGCGCCAATCATGCGGTCCGTTGGCGACACGCCTGCGCGGGTCAATTGTTCGTCGAGGTGTTCTGAGAGGTTCTTTTCCGCCGTCAGCGTATCTTCGAGGCCCGGTAGGTCATCAAATGTTTTGCCGGAAGACGCTTTCGACCAATCCTGCATGGGCGCTGCGCCCGCATCGGCAAGATCGGTTGCGCTCATATCTGGGTGGAGGACAGCCGTATCAGCGTCGAGCGCGGATTCGTGCGCGAAGCTGTTATCGGAGAAGCTAAGGTCTTCGGACTCTTTGGCTTCCGTGTGCTCTGCGCGGTCGGATTCGTTTTCCTCGCGCTCAAGCAGCGGATTGCGCTCAAGTTCGCCTTCAACGAATTCCTGCAATTCAATGTTGGAAAGCTGCAGCAGCTTGATGGCCTGCTGAAGCTGCGGGGTCATCACCAGGGCTTGTCCCTGGCGCATCTCTAAGCGGGGGGCGATCGCCATTGGGCGCCTCAGTTCTGAAACTGATCGCCGAGGTAGACCCTTCTCACCGCCTCATTCGCAAGCACCGCATCCGGCGAGCCTTCGAACAAGACTTCCCCATCGAACATGACCGACGCGCGATCCACGATTTCCAGCGTTTCGCGGACATTGTGATCAGTGATCAAAATGCCGAGGCCCCGTTGTTTCAAGAACAGGATCAGTTCGCGGATGTCGTTGATTGCGAGCGGGTCGATGCCAGCAAAGGGTTCATCGAGCAACATGAATGAGGGCTGGGCCGCCAGCGCGCGCGCGATTTCCACGCGGCGGCGTTCGCCGCCCGAAAGGGCGGTGGCGGGGGAGTCGCGCAGGTGATCCACGCGCAAGTCGCCAAGCAATTCGTCAACAAGCTCCCTGCGGCGCGTTTTATTGCGCTCATGCAGCTCGACGACGCTCATCACGTTTTCTTCGACAGTGAGGCCACGGAAAATCGACGGCTCTTGCGGCAGATAGCCCACGCCCAGCCTAGCGCGCTGGTACATAGGCAGCGTGGTGACGTCCTGTCCGTCGAGAAGGATTTGTCCCTGGTCCACGCGCACGAGCCCCGTGATCATATAGAAGCAGGTGGTCT
>JBEVOS010000016.1:0-3763 GCA_040507435.1 Caulobacterales bacterium
ATCGCGCCGCCCTTAAGACCTCGGCGAGCCCCTCACGAGTGATGCTTCAGTCGTCGCGTCGTCTAACCGTGGAGATCAACATTTTTGTTGCGGATGCGAGAGGGGTTCGCGAGTGCGAAATGAGCGCGCGTGATGTTTTAAGCTGAAACGTTTTCGTGATTAGGGCTCAACGCCGCCATTCACTTTGAGGCGCAATTCTTTTCCCGGACGGAAGAAGGGCACACGTTTTGACGCAACTTCGACCGCGTCTCCCGTGCGTGGGTTGCGGCCGGTGCGCGAGTCACGCACGCGCACTGAAAATGCGCCGAAGCCGCGCAACTCGACACGGCCGCCGTCAGCGAGCGCGTCGCCGATTTCATCGAGAAATACATCAACCGCCTTTTCGACGTCGGCGGCTTTCAGCGTGCGATACTCATCCTGGAGCAGTTCAACGAGCGCGGATCGGAGCATGGGCGATCCTTCGAGGGTTGGGTCGTCAGTAATGGCAAAGGCTTTCAAATTCCGCGGGTAGCGTAAGCGTTACGTTTTGAAAAAGCAAAGAAAAGGGCCAGGCGCTTACGCACCCGGCCCGATAAATGGTCAATTGAGGCTAACTTATCGGCTTATTGCTTATCCGAGCCCTTCTTGAGCGCGGCGCCGAGAATATCGCCAAGCGAGGCGCCGGAATCCGACGATCCGAACTTGGCGATTGCTTCTTTGTCATCGGCCAATTCCAACGCCTTGATCGACAGCGACACGCGGCGCGAGTTCTTGTCGAACGCGGTGACCGCTGCATCGATGCGATCGCCAACGGCGAAGCGCTCGGGGCGTTGCTCGGAACGGTCGCGCGAGAGATCGCCCTTGCGAATGAAGGCGCGGAGGGAATTGTCTTTCCCGAACGCGACTTCGATACCGCCAGACGTGCTCTCCACGACTTCCACCGTGACTTGCTGGCCCTTGCGGAATTCGGCGCCCGCGAGCGGATCTTCACCGGCCTGTTTGATGCCGAGGCTGATGCGTTCCTTTTCGACGTCAACGTCGAGCACGCGGACCGTCACCACATCGCCTTTGTTGTAACGGGCGAGAGCTTCTTCGCCCTGAGCGTCCCACGCGATGTCGGAGAGGTGCACCATGCCGTCGAGGTCGGCGTTGAGGCCGACAAAGAGACCAAATTCGGTGATCGACTTGATCTCGCCCTCGATCGTCGAACCAACGGGATGGTCGATGACGAACGAATCCCAAGGATTGGACTGAACTTGCTTGATGCCGAGCGAGATGCGGCGCTTGTCGCCGTCCACGTCGAGCACCATGACACCGACTTCCTGGCTGGTGGACAGGATTTTCGACGGATGCACGTTTTTCTTGGTCCAGCTCATTTCGGTGACGTGGACGAGGCCTTCGACGCCTGGTTCGAGCTCTACGAAAGCGCCGTAATCCGTGATGTTCGTCACGCGGCCAGTGAACTTTCCGCCGGCCGGATATTTCGATTCAACACCATCCCAGGGATCCGTCATCAGCTGCTTCATGCCGAGGCTGATGCGCTGGGTGTCTGGGTTGATCTTGACAATCTGCACTTTGACCGTGTCGCCAACGTTGAGGACTTGGCTCGGGTGGCTGACGCGTTTCCAGCTCATGTCGGTGACGTGCAGCAGGCCATCGATGCCGCCAAGGTCAACGAACGCGCCGTAATCGGTGATGTTCTTGACGACGCCTTCGCGGATTTCGCCTTCCTGCAATTGGCCGACGATTTCCGCACGCTCGCTGGCGCGGCTCTCTTCGAGAACGGCGCGGCGCGAGACAACGATATTGCCGCGCTGGCGATCCATTTTGAGAATTGCGAAGGGCTGCACGATATTCATCAGCGGGCCGACATCGCGCACCGGACGGATATCAACTTGCGAGCCGGGCAAAAACGCGTTGGCGCCGCCGAGATCGACAGTGAAGCCGCCCTTCACGCGGCCCACCAGCGCGCCATTGACTGGCTCTTGTGCGGTGAAGCTCTTTTCGAGACGGGTCCACGCTTCTTCGCGACGCGCTTTCTCGCGGCTGACGACTGCGTCGCCTAGGGCGTTCTCAATGCGGTCGAGATACACTTCAACGATGTCGCCGGCTTTCGGCGTTACGATGCTTTCATCGACGACGAACTCGCGAAGCGGGATACGGCCTTCGGTCTTGAGGCCGATATCGACAACAACAAAATCATGTTCGATTGCGACGACGGTGGCGGGGATCACGCGTCCCTCAACCATACCGCGCGTGACGAAGCTTTCGTCGAGCAGCGCGGCGAAATCGTCGCGTGATGGGTTCAGAGCAACACTCATACTTACTGTAGTCTCCAAATAAAAAAGGGCCGGCCGGTTGGTTCCGGCGGTCTCAGCGCTCGTTAAAGCGCCGCAGATTGATGGACATGACGAACCGTTCATTTGGCGGCGCCAGCCCCTCGAGGGGCCGAAATGGGCGGCCAAAGAGGGTTTGGAGCGAAAACGGCCCCTGCGTTCCTCAGGAGCGCGCGGACGCCGCGTCGATAATTCGGCGGGCAGCCGTCACGGCGTCGTCTATAGAGAGGGCGGTCGTGTCCAGCAAGTGCGCGTCGGCGGCGGGGCGTAGGGGGGCGTCCGCGCGGTTCATGTCCCGTGCGTCGCGCGCCTCGATCTGCGCAGTCAACGCCGCGATTTCAATCTCCTCGCCGCGCGCTTTGAGTTCCAGCCAGCGACGTCGCGCGCGTTCCGGAAGGCTTGCCGTCACAAACAGCTTCACGTCGGCGTTCGGGCAAATCACTGTGCCGATGTCGCGACCGTCGAGTACAGCGCCTCCCGGTTGGGCCGCGAAGGCGCGCTGCGCGTCGAGGAGCGCGGCGCGAACGGCGGGCATCGCCGCGACAATCGACGCTGCAGAGCCCACCGCGGACGTGCGAATTCGGGTTTCGTCGATCTTGCTGAGATCCAGTCCGCGTGCGGCGTTTTCCGCGGCGGCGGCGTCCGTTGGATTAGCGTTCGCGTCCAGAAGCGCAAGGCCGACGGCGCGATAAAGCGCGCCTGTATCGAGCCTCGCCAGCCCATAATGGGCTGCGACGCGCTTGGTGAGCGTGCCTTTACCGGAAGCGGTTGGGCCATCGATGGCGATGATCATGGACGCGGTTTTAGGGAGCCTTTGGCCGGGAGAAAAGCTTTCGCGCTATGCGGTTTGTTGCTGGCGGCTCAGGGAAAGCACGTTATTCGCGAGAAGCTGTTCGATTTGGCTAGACGTCAATCCGTCGAAGTCGGCGAAAAAATACTGTGTCCAGCCACGATTTTTCGTGAGCACTTTTATCGGTACGGTGACGCTGGTTTTGTCTGTTGTTTGGAGACGAAGGAACCAGCTGAAATGCTGATCCTCCGGGACCAGAACCCATCCCAATTGTTCGCTCGCCTTATGAGCTGGCAAACGCGTCATTCAAATCCCGCTATCGCTTAAGCGCTTTTTGCGCCGATGCGAATGAGGACGGCTTACTGACGTAAATGCAAGCGGTGAGGCGCCTAGACCGGTGGATGAGCATGGGCGCCGTTCGCGGCGCGAGGGCGGACTGGCTCATCATCTATCGCCCAACGGCCTTCGCGCTCGTTCGCTTCGCGCAGCGCTTCAGCAAGACGCTTGAAGTATTCGCCTGCGGGAACGAGGCCGCCTTCTTCCGTGCGAATGCGTAATTTCGCTACTTGCATCGGTTTTCTCCGTTGCTGTCGTGCTGGAGAAACGCGGCTGCATAGATAGTGTTGCGGTTTCGTAGGCGGATTGGTGTGGATAGAAT
>JBEVOS010000033.1:0-6576 GCA_040507435.1 Caulobacterales bacterium
GATGACGCGCTTTTTAAGCGCTTCGATTTCCGCGCACAGCGCTTGATCACCCGCGACGCAGCGTAGGCGCGTCAGCGCCAGCAGCTCCCAGGTCCATGCCTCTTGAGCGTAGTAGCGTTCGAATGAGGAAAGACGAACCGCAACGGGGCCTGCCGATCCTGACGGGCGCAGTTGCATGTCGACGTCGTAAAGCAGCCCCTCCTCCGTCGGCGCGGACAGGGCGCTGACTAGCCGCTGCGTGAAGCGCGTGTAGAAATCGCTCGCGTCTTCGGCGTCGTAGACGATCATGATGTCGAGGTCGGAGCCGTCGGCGAGTTCGCGCCCGCCGAATTTACCGAGCGCAAGCACGGCAAATCGCCCTGGCGCTTTGCCGAAGCGGCGCTCGGTTTCCTGCAGCGCGGCATCCGCCAGCACGCGCACGCATGCTTCCGCAAGATCAGCATAGGCAGCGCCCGCGCTTTCGGCGCTCGCCTTACCGTCGAGCACCTGCATGCCGATGCGAAACATTTCCTCGCGCTGAAACCGGCGCGCTACGTTCAGCGCACCTTCGAATCCACTTTCGGCCTGGACGCGCGCGCGCAAATCGCTTTCGCGTTCGCCCTTCTCGTCTTCCTGGAGCGGCCGCGTAAAGCGCCGTTCGATCATCGCGTCCATCAGCGCGGGACGGCGCGACAATGCTTCAGACAGACGCGGCGCGAGACCGAACGCGCGCGCGAGCGCTGCAAGCAATTCAGGATGCGCGGTCAACAGCGATAAAACTTGAACGCCAGCCACAAGGCCGCTGAAGAAATCTGCGAAACGGATGAACGCCTGATCCGGCTCGCCGCTATCGGCCAAGGCGCGGAGCAGTTTTGGCGTCAGGGCGGTTAGAAGTTCGCGCGCGCGTTCGGCGCGCATCGCCCGCACGCGGCCATGATGCCAGCCGCGAATGGTTTGGCTCACGAATTTCGGATCGGAGAACCCAAGTTTTTCGATCGTTGCGAGCGTGTCCGGATCATCCTCGACGCCGGTGAACACGAGGCTGCCGAGCGGATCGGCAAGACTTTCACCACCGCCGAACAAGGAATAATCGATCTCCGCGACGATGGCTCGGCGCGCAATGATCGCATGCTCGAAGGCGGCTAAATCATCAAACCCGCAGAGCGCGGCGAGATGCGCGCGCTGTTCCTCGCTTGCGGGAACGCGCTGGGTTTGCGCGTCCTCCATCATCTGGAGGCGATGTTCGACGTCGCGGTAAAAGCGATACGCCTCGGTGAGCGCATCGCGCTGCGCGCCCGTGATGGCGCCATGCTCTGCAAGAGCTTTGAGCGCGCCGATCGTGGTGGGATCGCGCAGGCCCTTGTTGCGGCCGCCCAGGATCAATTGCTGTGTTTGCGCGAAAAGCTCGATGTCGCGAATTCCGCCGCGGCCAAGCTTTACGTCGAAGACAGCTGTGCTGAGTTCAGCGCTTTTGTGAAACGTAATGATCTGACGCTTGATCGATTGGATGTCGTCGATCGCCGCGAAGTCGAGATTTTTGCGCCAGATGAAGGGTTCGAGCGATTTCAGAAACTCAGCGCCGAGCGCGAAATCGCCGCCCGCCGCCCGCGCCTTGATGAACGCTGCACGCTCCCAATTCTGGCCGAGATGTTGGTAGTAGTTTTCAGCGGAGCGCAGCGACACTGCGGTCGGGGTCGCGCCCGGATCAGGCCGCAAGCGCAAATCGGTTCGAAAAACATATCCGTCGGCGTTGATTTCTTCGAGTGCGCGGACAAGCGGCGCAACCAAGCGCACCGCGACGACGCTCGGCTCGCGCCTTTCCGAAATGGGGAGGATGTCCGGATCGTAGAAAACGGAAAAATCGATATCGCTGGAATAGTTGAGCTCGCCTGCGCCCATCTTGCCCATGGCGATCAGCGCCATTCCTGGGACGGGTCCGCGCGCGCCAGCGGATATTTGCAAATCACCGCGTTCGATCAATTGGCGGGACGCCAGAGCGAGCGACGCCTGCAAGCTCGCGTCCGCGAAATCGGAAAGGCTTTGCGTGATCTTTTCAAGCGGCCACGCGCGCGCGAGATCTGCCATCGCGAGCCCCAGATGCACCGCATCCTTCGCGCGGCGCAGTAAGCGCATGCCTTCTTCCAGTTGCGGCGGCTCCGCCGCGATCGCTGCGGCCTGCGTCATCGCTTGATCCAACAAACGCTGCGGCCATTGTTCGCCGATCTCCGCAAGCAAATCTTCCCGCCGCCGCATGAGCCTTTCGAGATACGGCGCATGCTCGCTTGCGGCGGCGCGCGCCGCGCCAAAGGAGCCGCTCAGCGGCTTAGAGGCAATCGCAGCCGTGACGGGCTTTAGCTCAGGCATGACGCGAGCTAACGCCGCCATCGCTTGTGGGCAAGACAAGCGTCGCGTCGAGGCCGGGATTGCCCGCATCGCCAAGGCCGTCATTCAGCTCAAGCTGGCCGCGATGCAGGCGCGCGACTGCCGACACAAGCGCAAGGCCGAGCCCTACGCCCTGCGAAGAGCGCGCGCTTTCAAGCCGCACGAAACGCCCCGTCACCCGCTCGCGTTCTTCAAACGGCACGCCTGGACCATCATCCAGAACGGACAATCGTATGAAATGCTCACCGCCGCGCCGGGCGCGCAATTCGATGCGCCCGCCCGGCGGGATATATTTCATGGCGTTTTCGACGAGATTGGAGAGCGCTTGCGTCAGCAGCCCTTCTTCACCCGCAAGCACAAGATCATCGGCGATGTCGGCCTTGAATGAGAGTCCAATCTCTTCGGCCGCCGGCTCGTAGAATTCCGCGAGCTCACGCGCGACAGCGGTGAGATTCACTGGCTCCAAACGCCAGTTTACGGCAGATTCAACGCGCGCAAGTTTCAGCACGGCTGCGAACATATCGAGAATGCGATCCGCCTCTTCGACCGCTTTCTCAAGCGCCTGACGATCCGCGCCGCGCTCCGGCGGCGCTTCAAGCGCGGTTTCAAGTTTTTGCTTAAAGCGGGTGAGCGGCGAGCGAAGATCATGCGCGATCGCATCGCCCGCCGTTCGGGTTGTTTGAATGAGCCGCTCGATCCGATCGAGCATGGCGTTCATATCTTCGGCGAGCGTATCGAATTCATCGCCTGCCCCGCGCACCGGCGCGCGGCGCGAGAGATCACCGGCCATAACATCGCGCGCCGTGTGTGAGAGCGCTTGCGCGCGCCGCGCCGCTTGGCCGCTGGCGAGCAGACCGCTCGCCACCGAAAGCGCAACGCCGAGCACGGCGACGGTGTAGAGAACGCGCGTAATGCGCTGCACGATGATGGCGGTGTCGCCCAAGTCGCGCGCCACCAGCAGGATCGGGCCGCCAAGCAAACGCCCAACGCGCCCAAGCGCACGTCCGCGCTCCACCTGATCACCGACGACGCGTTCAAACGGAAAATCGATGCGCTGTTCGGCTTCTCCGGGCGTGACCGGCAGGCGGCGAAAATCGCCCGTGACGATCTCGCCGTTCGCATCCGCCAACATGTAGAGGAACGGCCCCTGCCGCGCAGCGCGTTCGACCACTTCTTGATTAAGCCGGCGGATGCCGCCTTCCGCATAGGCGCGTTCGAGGGCGGCGTATTCCTGATCGGCGGCAACGGCGGCATCGCGCGTCAGCTGACCGGCGGTCGCAAAGTAGACGTAGCCGAGAAGCGCAACGACGAAGGCGAGCACCACGCCCGCTTGAACAAGGCCCAAGCGGAAAGTGGTCGTGCGCAGAAGCGTGCCCAGGCGCAGACCAATTCCGCTGCCGGACGCGGCCGAAGCGGCCCTGGGATCGGAAAGCGGTCTCGACATGCTTCAGAGCCAACCATGCGCCGCGCCAGCGCGCGGCGCGGATTTATGCCTCCAAGCGATAGCCGGCGCCGCGCACCGTGTGCAGCAGCGTGCCCGGATATTCCTTGTCGATCTTGGAACGGAGGCGCGAGATATGCACGTCGATCACGTTTGTCTGCGGATCGAAATGATAATCCCACACATTTTCGAGCAGCATTTTCCGCGTCACAGTCTGACCCGCATGGCGCATCAGATATTCCAGCAAGCGGAATTCGCGCGGCTGAAGATCGATCTTCTTGCCGCCGCGATGCACGGTGCGTCCCAGGAGATCCATATCGAGATCGCCAACGAGCAAGCGGGTTTGCGGGGCCGGATCGCGTCCGTGCCACAAGGCGCGTACGCGCGCGAGCAGCTCGCGCGTTGAAAACGGCTTGCCAAGATAATCGTTCGCGCCGGCATCGAGGCCCTCGATACGATGTTCTTCATCGTGCAGCGCAGAGAGAATGAGAACCGGCGTCGAGACGCCTTTATCGCGCAACGCGCGCACAACATGCGTGCCGTGCTTCTTCGGCAGCATGCGATCCAACACGATCACGTCATATGTGCCCGTCATGGCGCGGGTTTCGCCGTCTTCGCCATCGGCGGCCCAATCCACAACGTGGTCATCTTGTTCGAGCGAGCCGCGCAGCGAACTCGCCATCTCGTTATCGTCTTCGACTAGAAGTACTCGCATATTGCGTCCCCTCGCCGTTATTCGCTGACGTCAGCGGCCACAAAGCGGCGGCCGCCACGTCCTTCAATCTGCAACAGAAGCGGCCGGTTCGCACGCTTGGCAGTATCGGCCGCAGCGTCGAGTTCAGCAGGCGTACGCACTGGCTGTCCAGCCGCAAGGAGGATCAAATCTCCCGCCTGCACACCCTTTTCGGCAAGATCGCTCGTCGGCGCCACCGTTACGACCACGAGGCCGTTTTCATTCGCGGCCAGAGTGGAATAGCGCGCGCGATCCTGCTGCGTGAGCGGGCGCACGGTGAGCCCGAGCGCGGAATGCTGGGTCACGCCCGGCTGCGGCGGCGTGGCGCCGTTTTGGCCCGGCGTCGCGCTTGCGAGCGTGCGCTCCGCAGGCCGTTCCGCCAATTGGATATTGAGCGTGCGGCGTTGACCGCTGCGCAGAATATCCATGCGTGCGGTGCTGCCGATGCGCGCTGCGCCCACGCGTTGTGTAAGATCGCGCGAATCCTGCACATCAGCGCCATCGAATTTGAGGATCACATCGCCTTGCAACACGCCGCCGCGCGCGGCGGGACTATCGGGAACGACCGAAGCGACAAGCGCGCCTTGCGATTCAGACAGGCCAAGCGAACGTGCAATGTCATCGTCCAGAGGCTGGACTTGAACGCCGAGCCAACCGCGCGTGACATGACCCGAACGCAAAATCTGATCGACGATGCTCGACGCGACATCTGCGGGAATCGCGAAGCCAATGCCGACATTGCCGCCCGTCGGTGAAAAGATCGCGCTGTTTACGCCAATGACGCGGCCGCGCAGATCGAAGGTGGGACCGCCGGAATTGCCGCGATTGATCGGCGCATCGATTTGCAGGAAGTCAACGTAAGCGGACGAACCCGCATCGCGGCGGCCCATCGCTGAGACGATGCCCGCAGTCGCGGTGCCGTCAAGACCAAACGGATTGCCGACTGCGACGACCCAATCGCCAACACGCACATCGGCGTTGCGCGAAAACGTAACGAAGGGAACGCGCGCGGATGGACTGCGCACGCGCAAAACGGCGATGTCCGTTGGTTCATCCGAACCAACGAGCTCAGCTTGCAGTTCACGCCCGTCGCTCGTGCGCACCGTGATGGATTCAGCGCCTTCGACCACGTGATGGTTGGTGACGACGACGCCGTCCGCGCTCACAAAGAAGCCAGAGCCGAGTGAAATTGGCGCCGGGCGATTGCCGCCGGGACGGCCGCGGAAAAACTCCTCAAAACCTGGAGGCGCCCCCTCAACGGACGGCCCTGCAGCGTCAGGTCGTTGCCGTACAGAGATCGACACAACTGCGGGGCGCACGCGCTCGATCAAATCGGCGAAGCTTATCGGGGCGCCGGATGGCGGGGCGACTTGGATTTGCTGGGCTGCGGCAGGCGGGGCCGCGAGCATTGGCGCGGCTCCCAGAGCCAGCGCGCCAGCGAGAAATGTACGGGTTAATAGCTTGGAATCGGACATAAAAATCCTCGGCTGCGCCTACGGGCCGGATGGATAACCCGGCGGCTTCGCCCCGGCCTTATGGGCCGTTTGAGGCGAAGTTGCGATGCATAGGGCCCAAGGACCGTGACTTTTTCCGGGCGCCGCCTGTGGCGGAGCCGCGCATCCCTTTGTCAGCGCTCGCTTTCTTCCGGCTCCGGAAGCGGATCGCCGTTTCGGCGGCGCATCGCCGCAAACGCCGCGCCGCCGCCGATCAGCAAGATGAGAAGCGGCGCGCCCCATAGCGCCAGCGTGCGGGCGTCAACCGGCGGACGCAACAAAACGAAATCACCGTAACGCGCGCGGAAATATGTGCGGATTTCTTCGTCACTATCGCCCGCCTCCACACGCTCACGCACGAGCCGGCGCATATCGGCGGCAATGTCGGCGGTGGATTGAGAGATCGGCTCGTTCTCGCATTGCACGCAGCGAATTTCGGCGTCGAGATTGCGCGCGCGCGCTTCTTCAGCCGGATCGGCCAAGGGCATCACGGATGTCACCGCTGCGGCGGCGAAGGCGGCAAGCCAATTCATGCGCTGCGTTTTCTA
>JBEVOS010000007.1:0-3575 GCA_040507435.1 Caulobacterales bacterium
TTCGGCGCCATCAACAACGCCAAGGCGCCAAGCGCTGACAGCAACATCACCGGCGAGCGAAGCGCTGCGGGCGCCGCGAGCACGACGAAGGCGCCAATCAGGAGGACGAAGCCAGGATTAAGCGCGATCGCCAGCATCTTCGCTCACTCTTCCCAAAATAAAGCGCAGCGCGTGCGCTATGATCGCTGCGGCGATCGCTACGCCCGCGCCGATCAAGGCGGGCGCGCCGGGCCGGTCGAAAAACGCCGCGCCATGATGCGGAGACAGAAAATCGAGCGCGAGTCCCGCGCCGCACGCCAAAAGGCCCAGCATAAAAAACACGCCGACTGGCCCGCGCGGCGGTTTGGTTTTTTTCTCCGGCTGTTTCATCGCGCGCCCCGCCAAATCGTCGAGAGAAAGTTTGCGATCGGATCAGCGAGGAACAGCAGTGAGGCCGTCGCGATGGCTGCGAGAATCGCGGGCGCGACAAGAAGAATGCTCGCGCCGTCAGGCCGTTTGAACGCGTCCGCCGGCGCGCGCCCGACCAGGCCGATTGCCGCGAGCGGGCCCCAATGCGCGAAGGTGAGCACGGCGGCGAGCGCCGCAAGCCCGCCTGCCCACAGATAACCCGCGTCGGCTGCGGCAGTGATGAGCCAGAGCTTTGCCCATGCTCCGGAAAACGGCGGCATGCCGATAAGGCTCGCCGCTGCGAGCGCGAAGCTCGCGAAGGTCCACGGCATCAAGCGGCCGATGCCTTCGAGATCGGCGGCGCGCGTGCGCCCTGTCGCAGCATGTATCGTTGCAGCGGCCATCGCGAGTGTCGTCGCCGCGCAGGCTTGCGCCACGATTTGCAGTGCGGCGGCGAAAGTTCCGGTCGGCAACGCGATGAGCGCACCCATCGCGACGGCCGCTGATTGCGCCATCATCGAATAGGAAAGCCGCTCGCGGAGATCCTGCTTCGACAGCGCGATCAGCGCGGCGACGCACATCGCGGCGCCCGCGAGCACGATGAGGCCCTGCGCGCCAATCCACGCTTCCGATAAGCGCGCGCCAAAGACGTAAGTCGTGATTTTCAGGACACCGACGCCGCCCACATTCGTTACGGCCACGCCTTGGATCATCGCCGCCGCAGGATAAGGCGCGACGCTCGAACTCGGCAGCCAGCGATGCACAGGCGGCAACGCGATCGCGGCGACGCCAAGCACAAACAGCACCAGAAGAATGTTGAGTGTCAGCGGGCTCACTTCAGCGTCGAACAAGCCGCCGGCGTGAAACTCCAAACGCTCTGTCAGCGCGTAGGTCCACACAATCGCGGGCAAGAGAAGCCCAATCGATGCGGCAAGCAACGTCGCGAGATAAACGCCAGCCGCGCGCCGCGCTTCCTCATCGCCGCCATGCGCGACCAGCGGAAAGCTCGCCAAGATCAGCGCTTGGTAAGACACGAAAAACGTGAAGAGATTTGCCGAGAATGAAAGCGCGACGGCCGCGAAAGACGTAAGCGCCATAAACGCCTGCACGCGCGCGGGCGCTGGTTCGCCGACAGCGCGGAAATAGGCTGCGCTGTGAAACGAATGCGCCAATCCCAGCCCGGAAATGACGAGCGCCATCAGCACGCCAAGCGGTTCAAGCGCGAATGCGAGATCGACGTGCGGCAAAGGCCGCGCGAGCACGATGCGCGCCACGCCACCGCCGCGGGCCGCGTTGAACACAAGACACGCCGCCGTAAAAAACAGGATCGACATCAAAATCTGCAGCGAATCCCGCAGGCCCGGCGGGCGCGGCGCGATCGCCGCCGCGAGCGCTTGCAGCAGCGGCGCTCCAAGACACAGCAGGAGAAGTGCGGAGGGCGTCACGGCGCGGCTCCCGTAAGAAAACGGCCCGACGCGTCTGCAGCTGCGAGCAAGATCGCGGGATCGACGCCGAGCAGCACTGCGGCCGCCGCGCAGAGCAGCGCTGGGATCGTGAAGATGCGCCACGGATCGTGCGGATTGGTTTGCGCGACACTTGCACGCCGGAAATAGAGCCGCTCGATCAGCCGCCCGCAGTAGAACACCGCCGAGAGCGAAGCGACGATCACCGCGCCCGCAGCCCACCACCAGCCGCCGCCGACGCCCGCTTCGATCAAGCGCCAGCGCCCGAGAAAGCCTATCGTCAACGGCGCGCCCATTAGGCTGAGCGCGCCGATCGTCATTGCGATGCTTGCGAAAGGCGCGCGCCGCGCAAAACCATCAAGCGCAGTGATGGCGCCGGGAACGGGCGCGGCCATCGTCAACGCGAGCGCAGCCGCTGAGAGCGCAAAGATTTGTACAAGGCCTGCTGAAAATCCGGCCGGCGATCCCATTGCAAATGCAATGAGCACGCAGCCGGCTTGCGCCGCGCCTGCATACGCCGCGAGGCGGCGCACATCGCGCGCGCCGATCGCTTGGATCGAGCCGAATGCGACGCTCACAAGACCCAGCGCGAGCAAGGCGCGCGACACGCCCTCACCCAGTTCCGGCGAAGCAAACGCATAAGCGCAGATCCGCCCCAGCGCCGCGAGCTGAGCGGCCGCCCCAATCGCAGCGAACGCCAATGTCGCGAAGGATGCTGCGCGGCTGAAATAACCGCCCATCCACGCATGCAGCGGCGCAACGCCCGCAAGAAGCGCGAATGCTGCGATCATCAATCCGTAACCGATAGAGGCTGCGCCAGGCGCTGCAACGCGCGCTTCCGCGAGCGCGTCAAACGCCGTCCCGCCTGACGCGCGTGCAACAAGCGCAGCGCCGATCAGCATCAACGCGCCCGCAATCGCGCCAGCGATAAGCTGCCGGTATGCGCCGCTCGCGGCGGCGCGATCTGCGCTTGCGCCAAGCGCGCCGAGCGCTGCGAGCGCGAGCGTCGAAATCTGCGCGGCGATGAACAGCGTTACGAGATCGCCCGCATAAGCGAGCCCCAGCCATGCCGACAATGCGATGAGAAAAAGCCCCGCCTCATAAGGCGCACTGGCGCGGCGCCCGATGAAGGCCGGCATCGCAATTGATACGAGCGTGGCGAGGCCCGCGATCAATGCGCCTGCGAATGCGCCAACGCCGTCAAGCCGCAAGCCAAGCGCGTTCATTGCGGCGATGGGCGCGGCGCCCGCCGATAACGCACGCAACGCCAAATCGCCCGCCGCAATCGCGGCGATCAGCGCAGCGAGCATCGCCAGCAAGCTCGCCCAACGCCCCGCCGGCATCAACGCACAGAGAGGCGCGCCGATGAACGGCGCAAGCACAGCAATCAGGGCAGCATTGTTGCGCAGCAGCTCGAGAATGGACGCAATCGTCATGACGCGTCGTCCGCTATTTCGCTGTCCCGGTCTGCGGCGTTCACATCGGGCGTTTCGATTGCGCCATAGTCTTCTTGCATCCGAACAGATATGGCCGCGCCAATCGCCAAGGTCGCAAGCATTGCAGCGAGCATCGCAATTGCAGCGGCTGGCGGAAGGCCAAGCGCGATGGCGCCGAGCGCCGCCCCGCTCTGCGCAACGACGACACCGATCAGCCGTTTAGCCGCGTTCGCGGACGTAAACGCCACCGAGCCGCCGAACGCGATGACTGCGAGCGCCATGCACAAAA
>JBEVOS010000075.1:0-4837 GCA_040507435.1 Caulobacterales bacterium
CCGCGATATCGTGGAAAAGCAGCGGCAAGTCCTGGCGAAGTTCGGCTACGACATTGCCCAAGACCTGGCCGATCGCGTACCGCATGGCCGCTGGCTCACGGAAAAGCTCGAAAAAGCCGCCGACGATGAAGTGATCCTTTTCCTCGACATCGACGCGTTTCCGACCAATCGCGACATCATCGAGCGCGCCTTCGCCGCCGCTGAGGCAGGGGGCGTCTTCGGTGTCGCGCAAACAGCCAATCACGTGCCGCGCAAGGATTTCGTCTACGCAGCGCCCTCGTTTCTCGCGGTCTCGAAAAAAACCTGGGTTCAACTCGGCAAGCCAAATTTGATCGACAATTCGGAAGTCGACGCTGGTATGGAAATCAGCGTGCGCGCACTCGAGCAAGGCATACCGGTCGATATCCTTTACCCAAACTTCATCGCCGTGCCGATGTGGCCGCTTGCGAACAAAGGCGCTGTCGGAATCGCGACCTTCTATGACGAAGGATCGGTGTTTCACCTCTACCAAGCGCGCGTCGATCGCGGCTATCGCGAAGCGCTTATCAACGTCGCGCAATGCGTGCTCGATGAAAAACCGTTCGACTACATCGGTCTTTTTCAACGGCTGAATTCGTTTGAAATGAAATGGATTCGCCAGAGAGAACGCTTCGGCAAAAAATGGGATCGCTTCGTCACGAAGACAATCCTTCGCCAGCCCTGGCCGAAGCCGCGCCCTTCTGATTATTACGCGCCCGTCGTTACAGAGGCGCCGCGTTAGATTTTACCGAGGCACCACAGCAAAACAGCTTTCTGTGCGTGAATCCGGTTTTCCGCTTCATCCCAGATCGCCGATTGCGGCCCGTCCATCACCGAATCCGTCACCTCTTCGCCGCGATGCGCCGGAAGGCAGTGCAGAAACACTGCGTCCTTCGCCGCGCGCGCCATCAGTGCATCGTTGACTTGGAACGGTGGAAACGCCGCCATGCGTTCGGCTTTATCGGTATCGCCCATCGACACCCAGGTGTCGGTGACGACGACATTCGCCCCCTCCACAGCGGCGTTCGCATCGCGCATAACGTCAATCCTGGCGCCTGCCGCACGCGCTGCTTCGATCTCCTGCGTGTGCGGAGCATAAGCTTCCGGTGTTGCGATCTTCATCGCAAAACCAAGCTTCGGCGCGGCATGAAGGAAGCTTGCGCACACATTGTTGCCGTCGCCAGCCCACGCGATCGTCTTGCCCTTCACCGAACCAAGCCGCTCCTCGATCGTCATGATGTCAGCGAGGATTTGGCATGGATGCGAGAAATCCGAGAGGCCGTTGATCAATGGAATTGCGGAGGCCTCCGCATAATCGAGCAAATCCTGATGCGCATTGGCGCGGATCATCACGGCATCGACCATGCGCTCCAGCACGCGCGCCGTATCGGCAATAGTTTCACCGCGCCCCAGTTGTGTGTCGCTCGCGCTCATCACGAGCGTGCGTCCGCCAAGTTGGCGCATGCCGATATCAAACGAAATGCGCGTACGCGTCGAATTCTTCTGAAAGATCATCGCCAGCGCATAGCCGTCAAGCGGCGCGTCTTTATCGCGCGCGCCTTTTGGCAAGCCTGCACGCGCGCGTTTGCGCGCGTAGGCTTCATCAAGGATATGGCGGAGTTCGCTCGCCTCTAGTGGCGCGATGTCCAGAAAATGCCGCGCGCTCATGCACCCGCCGCCGCGAGCTGAGACGCAAACACCTTATCGAGAATATCGACAGCTTGGCTCGCCTGCGCTTCATCGATGATGAGCGGCGGCGCCAAACGCAGCACATTATCGCCCGCTGTACCGACAAGCAGTTTGTGCTGACGCGCGCGCGTTTGAATGTGCTTGGGGTCCATCGTCAGCTTGAGGCCGCGCAGCAGACCTTTGCCGCGCGTTTCAACGACGAGTTCAGGATGGCGATCGCGCAAACCTTCGAGCCCTTGGCCCAGGAAGTTCGACACGTCCCGCACGCGCGCTAAAAATTCCGGGTTGGAGATTTCATTGAACGCCGCTTGGCCCACCGCCATCGCTAGCGGGTTGCCGCCATAGGTGGTGCCGTGCGTGCCGCGCACCATGCCTTTGGCGGCCTCAGCCGTCGCGAGAATGCCGCCAAGCGGAAAGCCGCCGCCTACGCCCTTCGCCACCGCCATGATATCCGGCGTGACGCCAACTTGCTCATGCGCCCACAACGTGCCGGTGCGTCCAGCGCCGCACTGCACTTCATCGAAGATCAGCAGCGCGCCGAGCTTATCCGCCAGCTTGCGCAAACCTTCGAGAAATTCTTGCGTCGCAGCGCGGCAGCCGCCTTCGCCTTGGACCGGCTCGACGATAAACGCCGCAGTGGTTGGCCCCGTCAGCGCCTCGACGGACGCCAGATCGTTCAGCTCGGCATGCAGAAAGCCCGGGAGCGGCGGACCGAAGCCTTCGAGGTAGGCGGGATTTCCCGCAGCGTTGATCGCGGCAATCGTGCGCCCGTGAAACGCGCCTTTGAAACCAATAATATCGATGCGCTCAGGATGGCCGTTCGCGCTCTGATATTTGCGCGCCATCTTGATCGCGCCTTCGATCGCTTCCGTGCCTGAGTTCGTGAAAAACACGACCTCCGCGAAGCTGGACTCGCAATAGGCGGCCGCGAGCGGCTCCTGCCCCGCAATCTTGAACATATTGGAGAGGTGCCAAACCTTGCCCGCCTGCTCGGTCAGCGCGGCGATGAGCTTAGGATTGGCGTGCCCGAGCGCGTTCACCGCGATGCCGGCGATGAAATCGAGATATTTCTCGTTCTTGTCCGTGTAGAGCCACGCGCCTTCGCCGCGTACGAAAACCTCGTCGGCGGGCGCGTAAACCGGAAGCAAATGGGAAGAATTGGACGTCATGGGCGGTAAGCCCCTTACTCAAAAAGCAGCGGTGATAAGGTGGGCTGCGCTGGCGTCAAGGCGCGAACGCCCGGCGGATTAACCGCGGCGGGTGGTTTTGACGCCGATCTTTCGGCGCGCCAGTTGCGGGCGTGGCATCGCGGCTGCAATTGAAGCCGCAACGATCAAAACAAAGGCGGAGGCGAGGTCCAAAACCATCTCTAACTCACTTAGCCCTGACTATTCACGCCTTCAAGCCATAGCCGCTTTTCAGTAGCGCCCATGCCCCCCAGCACAAGGAAAGGGCGAGCGCGCCTGTAAAAAGCACGCCCGTGAGCAAGTCCGAGTGCGCCTCGCCGATGAATCCGAACCGGAAACCGTCTATCATGAAGAACACCGGATTCCAGTGCAGCAGCACGTTGAACGGCGCTGGCAGCGCATCCACGCTGTAGAATGTCCCCGACAACATAGTGAGCGGCGTGATCGCAAACGTCGTCACCGCCGCCACATGGTCGAATTTCTCAGCCCAGATCCCACCGATAAGCCCTACCGCCGCGAAGATGACCGCCGCGACGACAGCGAAATAAAGCGCGACGACCGGATAAACTGGCAATACGTCCGCGAAGGCCGCCACGGCTGCGATGCTGACGACGCCAACGACGATGCCCCGGATCACCGCGCCGACGATAAACGCGATCGTCAGCTCCAAAGCGGAGATCGGCGGCATGAGGAAGTCCACCGAAGTCCCCTGCATCTTTGCCTGCACCATCGAGGAAGAAGTGTTTTGAAAGGCGTTGGTGAGGATCGACATCATGATCAGGCCCGGCGCCAAGCCTGATGCGTAAGGCAGTCCCGTGTCCGACCAATGCCTGCCGGGGAACGCGAACGAGAACACCATCATGAACAGCAGGGTCGACATGAGCGGCCCGATCACCGTCTGCTGCCAGACCTTCATGAACCGCTTTACCTCCCTGAGGATAAGCGTCTGCAACCCAAGCCAATTCCACGCGCCGTAGTTGCGCACGCGAAACCGCGGCCGTTCTGCAACAACATCGACCTGATCCAGGGTGTGGGTATCCATCCGTCACAGCGCCTTCAGAAATTTTTAACCATTTTGATGCGGAATTTATTAACCGAACCTCGGAAGCCCCGCATCCACAAGGATTTTACGGGTTTCCGCGGCTAGGGGCAGCCCGTGAACATCCTGTGGACTAACCGAATCAGTCTTGGGATTGTCAAGGAGCCTGTGGATACCAGTCATTGTGCCTAGAAGAACTCCCTGGCACTATCTGTTGCGGTTGCTCGTCGAAAGCGCGAGTCGGCTGGGGCCCGCAAGGGCTGATGGATCAGGGGGTTTGAATTATGGGCTGGACTGACGAACGGGTCTCTCTCTTACGAAAGCTCTGGACGGAAGGCCTATCGGCCAGCCAGATCGCTAAGCAACTTGGCGGGGTCACCCGTAACGCCGTGATCGGCAAAGTGCATCGCCTCGGCCTCGCTGGCCGCGCCACGCCCTCACGCCCCGCGAAGCGTCCCGTGCGCGTCGCCCGGCCGCGTCCTGCCGCAAGCCCGACAGCGCCGCGCCTGCGCCCGCCTATGGCGCCCGGCCTGCCGCCCGTCATCATTCCGCACCTCGAGCCTCTACCGCTCGACAACGGCCAGAACGTCACCGTGCTGACGCTGACGGACCGTATGTGCAAATTCCCGATTGGCGACCCGACGGACGCTGATTTCGCCTTCTGCGGCCGGGACTCCTGCAACGGCCCTTACTGCAGCGATCATGCGCGTCTTGCTTATCAACCAAGCCAAACGCGCCGCCGCCGCACGGATCAGCCGCAGGAAGAGCGCCCAATGCGCATGAGCGCCATGTAGGCGTTCGCAACACGCGAAACTGCGAAAGGGCGGCCTGTCACAGGGTCGCCTTTTTACGTTTAAGAAACTGTAATTCGTATTTCAAAAACCAATCATGATGAGGGGCCTTT
>JBEVOS010000102.1:0-5847 GCA_040507435.1 Caulobacterales bacterium
TTTCTATTTCCTTGCAACTAACTGTCTGGTCAGTTATAACTGGGCGCATGAAGAAGACCGTTGCATCAGGCGGAGCCGCGCGCCGCGCGCCTTCGGCGGGACAAGCGCCGGCGAAGCGTGGCGCGAAAGCGCGCCGGCCGCAGGCGCGGCCTGACGAGATTTTGGACGCCGCGCTAGAGGAATTCGCCGCGCAGGGCTTCGACGCAGCGCGCATGGAGGATGTCGCAGCGCGCGCAGGCATCTCGAAGGCTGGCGTCTATCTCTACTTCGACTCCAAAGAAAAATTGCTCGACGCGCTGATCGAACGTGAGATCGCGCCGGTCGCGGAGCGCGTGAAGATGCTCGCGACGGCCGGCGAAGGCGATCCCGTGGGCGCCCTTCGCATGATCGCCGCGGCGGTGACGGCGCAGGTTCTCAATTCGCGGATCGTGAACATTCCGCGCCTCGTGGTTTCGATTTCCAACCGCTTTCCAGACGTGGCGGCGCATTATCGCGCGCGTGTCATCGATGTCGCGTTTGAGGCCGCGCAAGGTTTGGCGCGCGCCGGCGTGAAACGCGGCGTGTTTCGCGATCTGCCGCCGCGCGCGATCATCCGCGCGTTTATTGGCCCGCTCTTTTTCGAAGCTATCTACACGCACGTCTTCAAGGGCGAAGCCGCTTCCGCCGACGAGCTCGCCGCGCAGCATTTCGACGTCCTGCTGAACGGCATAACTTCGGAGAAGACGTGATGAAGCGCGCACTTTTGGCATTCGCGCTTGGCGCCGCACTTTTGGCGAGTGCATGTGAGCGCGATGACGCCTTAACGCTGCAGGGGTATGGCGAGGCGGATTATCTCTATCTTTCACCACAAGATGGCGGCGTTGTTTCCGAGATCGCGGTAAAAGAAGGCGATCAGGTTATGCAAGGCGCGCGGTTGTTCAGCCTCGATCCGTCCCGGCTTACGCGGCAAGCCGAAAGCGCTGCAGCCGAACAAGCAGCCGCGGCTTCACGCACAGCGCAAAGCGGCGCGCTGGCGCAAGCAGTGCGTGAAGCGGACTCGCAAGCAGTGCTCGCGCGCACGAATTATCAGCGCACATCCGAATTGTTTGGGCGCGGGTTTGCGCCCCGCGCTAAACTCGATTCGGATCGCGCGGCGATGAGCGCGGCGGATGCACGGGCGCGGCAAGCGCGCGCGGAACGCGATGCCGCCCAACGCGAACTCGGCGCGGCGAATGCACAACGCGAATTGGCGCGCGAGCGCGTATCCGATCTCGATGTCGCAGCGCCGCAAGCGGGCCGTATCGAACGTATTTACCGGCGCGCCGGCGAAGTGGTTGGCGCCGGCGAACCAGTGCTTGCGCTTCTGCCGCCCGCCAACATGAAGATCCGTTTCTTTGCGCCAGAGGCTGATCTTGCAAAGCTTCGTTTAGGCGCACGCGTGAATGTGAGCTGCGATTCGTGCCGCGACGGCCTCACCGCGCGCATCAGCTATATCGCGCGCGAACCGCAATTCACGCCGCCAGTGATCTTCAGCACAGAGGAGCGCGACAAGCTCGTGTTTCTCGTCGAAGCGCGGCCCGAGCAAGCAGATGCGATACGGCCGGGTCTCCCCGTCGATGTGCGCATTGCGCCATGAACGGCGAGGATGTCATCGACGTGCGCGGCCTCACAAAAACGTTTAGCGGCCGGGTCGTGGTGGATCATTTCGATCTTAAAGCGCCGCGCGGCGCAATCTATGGGTTTTTGGGGCCGAACGGCTCTGGCAAAACAACGACGATCCGCATGGTGTGCGGGCTTTTGAGGCCGGACGCAGGCGAAGGCGAAGTGCTTGGCTTCGACGTGTTGCGCGAGAGCGCGTCGATCAAAGAACGCGTCGGCTACATGACGCAGCGCTTCTCACTCTACGAAGATCTTTCTATCCGCGAGAATCTCGAATTCATCGCGCGGCTCTATGCGCTCGATCATCGCAAGGAGCGTGTTGATCGCGCGCTTGAAGATTTGGGACTTGCGGAGCGCGCGGGGCAATTGGCCGGCTCGCTTTCGGGCGGTTGGAAGCAACGGCTCGCGCTTGCGGCCTGCATGATCCATGAGCCGAAGCTGCTTTTGCTGGATGAGCCGACAGCTGGCGTCGATCCAAAAGCGCGGCGTGATTTCTGGGATCAAATCCGCCGCTTTTCTTCGGAGGGCGTCACGACGCTGGTTTCGACGCATTACATGGACGAAGCCGTGCAATGCGATTCCATCGCTTACATCGCCTACGGCAAAAAGCTGATCGATGCGCCGACACGCGACATACCCGGCATTGTCGGTCTCAGTGCATGGCGCGTGCGTGCGGACGATCTTGATGTCGTCGCGGAGTCGCTGCGCGGCGCGGCAGGTGTTGATCTCGTCGCGCGGTTCGGCACGGAGCTTCACGTCGCCGGGAAGGATGAAGCCGCGCTCGCGGCGGCCATCGCGCGCGTAAAAGATCGACCCGGCGTGCAGGTCGAGAAAATGGATGCAGGGCTGGAGGAGGTCTTTATCCATCTGATGAGCGGCGCAGAGGACAATTACAAATGAAGGCGCCTCGCCTTTCTCTGCCGCAAATTTCGTGGTCGCGCGTGTTCGCCGTGTTCCTCAAGGAACTGGTGCAGATGCGGCGCGACCGGCTGACGTTTGCGATTATGGTGGCGATGCCAATCGTGCAGCTTTTTTTGTTCGGCTACGCGATTAACACGGACCCTCGCCACCTCCCGGCCGCTGTGGAGATGCGCGAAGATGGCCCAATGACGCGCAGTTTTCTGGCGAGCCTGCGCGCGTCGAGCTTTTTCGACATCCGCGCCGTGACGACCGATGCGGACGCGGGCGATCAGCTGTTACGATCGGGCGAGGTAAATTTTCTTATCGTTGTTCCCGAAGGATTTGAACGAAGGCTGGTGCGCGGCGAGCGCCCGCAAATTTTGATCGCTGCGGATGCTTCCGATCCCGTCGCATCCGGCGGCGCCGTTGGCGCGATCGGAGAAATTGCCGCGCGCGCGTTTGCGCCGGACTTTGAAGGGCCGCTCGCCAAACTCGCGCCAGGCCAACCGCCTTACGAGATCATCATTCACCGGCGCTATAACCCCGCGGGCATCACAGCTTTCAATATCGTGCCCGCGCTGCTCGGCGTTATTCTCACGATGACGCTGGTTATGATCACATCGATCGCACTGACGCGCGAGATCGAACGCGGCACGATGGAAAATCTTCTCGCAACACCGGTGCGGCCGCTTGAGGTAATGATCGGCAAGACAACGCCTTACATGGCCGTCGGCGCCATTCAGGTCGTGATCGTTCTGGGGCTCGGACGCTTGCTGTTCTCGCTGCCATTTGAAGGATCGCTGATCGCGTTCATGCTCGCGGTGACGATCTTCATCTTCGCGAATCTCATGCTCGGCTACCTCATATCCACCGTGGCGAAAACGCAGATGCAGGCGATGCAGATGACGTTTTTCGTGCTCCTGCCTTCGATTCTGCTGTCCGGTTTTATGTTTCCATTCCGAGCCATGCCGTTCTGGGCGCAATGGATTGGCGAGGCGTTGCCGCTCACGCATTTCCTTCGGATCGTGCGCGAGGTGATGCTGAAAGGCGCCGGCTTAGGCGATGTGCTTGGCGATATCGGCCCGCTGGCGCTGATCCTCTTCGTGTTCGCTTCGATCGCGCTTTTGAGGTTCCGGCGCACCTTGGATTGAGAGCGCTTTTACAAGCAGCAAACAGGCTGTATGGAGCCGTGCAGGGAGAGGCGCGCACCCTTTCGATCCGGCGCCGCCAATAGCGAGACTCATCATGGCCTTCACGTTCGATCGCTTCCGCCTTGACGGAAAAGTTGCAGTCGTTACCGGCGCTGGCGGACGCCCAAACAGCATCGGCGAAGCCTATTGTTTTGGGCTTGCGGCAGCCGGCGCCTCCGTTGTCGCGGCCGATCTTTCTCTCGAAGGCGCGCAAACGCTCGCCGGCCGGCTCAAGGACGCAGGCTTTAAAGCTGTCGGCCTGCAAGTCGATATTGCCAATGAAGCCTCCGTTGCAGCATTGGCGACATCGACGAAGGAAGCGTTCGGCGGATGCGATATTCTTGTGAATAACGCAGCGCTGATGGTTGAGATGACCAATCCGAAGCTCGGCGGCAGCGCGCACTCGATGTCTACGGAAGCGTGGAACACTTGGCTTGCGGTCAATCTTTCCGGCGCGCGGTTGTGCGCCCAAGCGTTCATTCCAGGCATGATTGAGCGTGGCTGGGGCCGTATCATCAATCAAGTTTCGCAGGGCGCTTATCCGGCGAACACCGTTTACGGGATCACGAAGCTCGCGCTTGTCGGCCTAACGACGACGCTGGCGCGCGAAGTCGGCAAGCAAAATATTACCGTAAACGCGATTGCGCCAGGGATCACTAAGAGTTCCGCGGGTGCAGGCTTGACGCCGGATGACAGCCCCTACGTGCAGTTCATGACTGCAATGGCGGCAGGCAATCCTATTGGTCAGCCGGACGATCTCGTCGGCCCGCTGCTGATGCTGTGCTCGGACGCAGGCAAGTGGATGACTGGCCAAGTCATGCATGTCGATGGCGGCGTGACGATTGTGAACTAAGCTTGGCGTGAACTAAGCTGGTTTCGGCGCGAGGCCGTTGGTGGCGGTGACTTCCAACGGCTTGCCGAGATCATCGCCAATGATTTCGACAAAACCTCCGGCGGCGGCGACAAGCGCGCAGCCGCCGGCGATGTCCCAGATCATCGAACCGCTTTCCCGGTACGCGTCGGCGCGCGCGGACGCGACGTAGGCGAGCGCCATCGCCGCTGAGCCGATCATGCGCACTTTTCGCCAAGCCTTCATGTTGGCGACAAGAATATCCATCGCCGCCGCATCGGTGCGCGCACGCGCTGGGATGCCCGTGCAGATTATGCCGCGTGCTGCATCCGTCACTTTCGAGACAGCCATCTGAGCGCCATTCAGCGCTGCACCATGGCCGACGATTCCCGTGAAGCGTTCATCGGTCAAAAAAGAATCCACGACCCCGATGATCGGCTTGTTGTTTTCCAGAAGCGCGATCGAAACCGCGCATTGCGGATAGCCTTGGATATAATTCACGCTGCCGTCGAGCGGATCGACCGCCCAGACGCGTGTGGAATCCTCGCCCTTAATCCAACCGGCCTCTTCCGAAATGATCGGGTAAGGCGCAAATTTCTGTAGGGTTTCGAGGATCATCGCTTCGGCGCGCACATCCGCATCGACCTTTACTTCGCGACCCTCTTCCGAAGCGACGCCCGACCAATCTGCGCGATAGCGCTTCAGCGCCGCGCCGGCGCGCTGGGCAGCGAATTCCGCGATTTCGGCCAGTTCTCTCAATTCGTGCACGCAGGCCTC
The DNA here is from genome assembly GCA_040507435.1 of Caulobacterales bacterium. Lineage (GTDB taxonomy): Bacteria > Pseudomonadota > Alphaproteobacteria > Caulobacterales > Aquidulcibacteraceae > JBEVOS01. The sequence goes on from JBEVOS010000102.1 coordinate 5,356, forward strand.
CCGTGATGCTTTTACGTTCATGCACGCCGCCGGTCTACGGCGACGCTTCCCTGGCGTTAGCGACGCATCTATGAGGAGACTCAGCGGAGCTGACATGGGGTTGTTGACGAAAGATGATTTAGGCGCGGACGCACTTGCGCGGCGCTTCGACGTACGCGCACGCGCACGCGCGGATGGCGCCGCTGGCAAGCCCGCGCTCGATGCAAGCGAGCTGGCGGATGCGGAACGCGACATCGCGAATACAATCGCTGCGGCGCGTCACGATATTGAACGCGCTCGCAGTGATAAAAGAGACGAGATTGAACGCTCGCTCCGGCAATTGCGCCCGGCTTCCGAAGATTTCGCAGCGCCGGTCGCAGAGGCGCGATTGGCGCTGCGGCGCGTTGGAGGGCGCGTCGCGCACGATTACAGAGCCGCTATGGAACAAGCACGTAGCGCCAAAGCTGATCTCGACGCTTTCCGCCGCATGCAAGGACTTCGGCGCGCGGCGCA
>JBEVOS010000106.1:0-9545 GCA_040507435.1 Caulobacterales bacterium
CGTCATCAACGACAAAAACGGAAAGCCCCTGCGCCGCGAGTCTGGCAATGACGGCCGGCAGGGTCGCCTGATGGCGGTAGCAAGGAATGATCGCGCAGGGCCGGAAGGCCGCGCCCTGAGCGTCATTGTCCAAGTGACTAGCGGCGAACGATTGTGCCGGTGAGTGAAACTCGCGCTACCGGTCCGCCGACGCCGCACTGGAATTCTGTCGTGCTGTTGAAGAGAACGTCGTTGTAGTTCGATTTGATGTTCACGACTGCGTTGCCGCCTTGCGCGATCGCTGCGTCATGCAGAGCGATGAGCGAATTTGCCAGTGCGCGCGAGCAGGCGACCTCGTCAGACTTGTGGAACGCGGAGGCTGTGTGATTTGCGCTCGTGGGAGCAATTACGCGCCCGCCGCCGCCAGCGCCGAAGTGGAAAGTCACGCCCGCAAGCAGGGTCGTATATTCAGGGTCTGCGAGAACCGGCGCGACCGGGAATGTCTGCGGGACAATCGGACGGCGCTCGTGGCGGCGGGCGTCTGCCGTGCCGGCCGTGACGGCCATAGCGGCGGCAAGTGCGATAATTGCGAGTTTGATTTTCATGGCCTCAACCCATGGCTAAGCGGCGTGAACCGCAGGGACTTGGGAGAAGCGGCTGCGGCGCGCGACCGTGGCTCACGATCAAGCGCCTTTTGCCGAAGGGTCGTCCCCGCCCCCGCCCTGTTAAAGGCTCTTCACCTGGCGGCTATCTGCCACAGGCTCACAAAGTGTTCAACGAGAGATCGGGCGGTATCGAGCGCTTTTAGGCGGCGACGGTCGTGGCGGCTTCTTGCGGATCGCGCAGCACGTAGCCGCGACCCCATACCGTCTCGATGAAGTGGTCGCCGGCGGCCGCCTGCAGCTTCTTGCGGAGCTTGCAAATGAAGACGTCGATGATCTTCAATTCCGGCTCATCCATGCCGCCGTAGAGGTGGTTCAGGAACATTTCCTTGGTGAGCGTCGTGCCTTTGCGGAGCGAGAGCAGCTCCAGCATTTGGTATTCTTTACCCGTCAGGTGGACGCGCTGGCCGTGCACTTCGACCGTCTTGGCGTCGAGGTTCACGGTGATGTCGCCCGTTCTGATGACGGAATGAGCGTGACCCTTCGAGCGGCGGACGATCGCGTTGATCCTGGCGATCAGCTCGTCTTTGTTGAAGGGCTTCGTCATGTAATCGTCGGCGCCGTAGCCAAGACCGCGCACTTTGGTGTCGATGTCGGCTGCGCCAGAAAGAATGAGGATCGGCGTATTCACCCGCGCCACGCGCAGCTGCTTCAGCACTTCATAACCGTGCATGTCGGGCAGGGTGAGGTCGAGAACAATAATATCGTAATCGTAGAGCTTGCCGAGATCGATGCCTTCCTCGCCAAGGTCGGTCGAGTAGATGTTGAATCCTTCGGACTTGAGCATCAGCTCGATGCCCTGCGCCGTGGCGCTATCGTCTTCGATCAGCAGAACGCGCATTGTGCCCTCTTAATGTTCCAGCGCCGAGCGCTGCGGCCCCCGAGCAAATTAACCTGTCCGACTCAGTAATGAGTCTTAACAGTGTACAAAGTGCTAACGAGCTCGTTTGAATCTGCTTCGGGATGCCTGCGCAAGCATTGAAGAGCATTTATTCTGCGACTTTAGGCGCATTGTTTATGCGTCGCCGAAACAATTCAGAGTCTCGCTTGCGCAACAATCCGTGGTGGCAGCGTAAACATCCCGTTAACTCGGCGCTTTGCACGGTTAAAGCTGCGAGACTTGAATCCACATGCCAACACACCTCACACGCCTTGCGCTTGAAATTGATGCGCTGGAGCCGCGCCGCTTCGAAGGGCGGGTGGTTGGTCTGTCAGGTCTGTTGATTGAAGCTTCGGGACCTGTCGAAGCTTTGGTGCTTGGCGCGCGTGCGACCGTGCATGGCCCGAAGCCGGTGAGTGCGGAGATTGTCGGGTTTCGCGGTGAGCGCGCGCTGATGGTGCCGTTCGATCAGGCTGACTCTATTCGCCCAGGCGCGCGAGTGACGCTGGAAGGCGCACCGCCTTTGGTGCGGCCCTCTGCCGGTTGGCTTGGCCGCGTCGTCGATGCGTTTGGGCAACCGATCGATGGGCTCGGCGCCCTGCCTGTAGGCGCCAAGCCTCGGCCTGCGAAAGCATCGCCGCCGCCCGCGCACAGTCGCGCCCGCGTTGGGGAGCGTCTCGATCTCGGCGTGCGCGCGTTCAATTTGTTCGCGGCTTTGTGCCGGGGCCAGCGCATGGGCGTGTTCGCTGGCTCGGGGGTCGGGAAATCGGTGCTTCTGTCGATGCTGGCGCGAAACGCCGCGGCGGACGTCATCGTCATCGCGTTGGTCGGCGAGCGCGGCCGCGAAGTGAAAGAGTTTTTGGAAGACACGCTCGGCGAAGACGGTCGGCGGCGCTCGGTCGTCGTTGTGGCGACGTCAGATGAAACCGCTGCGCGCCGGCGCATGGCGCCGCATATGGCATGTGCGATCGCCGAGCACTTTCGGGACGAAGGCAAGGACGTGCTGCTGCTATGCGATAGCGTCACGCGCTTTGCGATGGCGCAGCGTGAGATCGGCCTTGCTGCTGGCGAACCGCCCACGACGAAGGGCTACACGCCCTCCGTGTTCGCTGAATTGCCGAAGCTTTTGGAGCGGGCGGGGCCCGGCGAAGAGGGCAAGCCTGGTTCGATCACCGGCTTGTTCACAGTGCTTGTCGATGGCGACGATCACAACGAACCCATCGCGGACGCGACGCGCGGCATTCTCGATGGGCATATCGTGATGGAGCGGTCGATCGCGGAGCGTGGGCGTTATCCCGCGATCAATGTGCTCAAATCACTCTCGCGTTTGATGCCGATGTGCCATTCGGATGATGAAAACGCCGCCGTCACCGAGGCGCGGCGAATTTTGTCGCTCTATGCCGAGATGGAAGAACTGATCAAGATCGGCGCCTATAAGCTGGGCTCTGATTTTGAGATTGATCGCGCGATCCGCGTTCGTCCGGCGCTTGAAGCCGTGCTTTCGCAGGGGCGCTTCGAGAGCGCGCGTTTTTCGGACGGTTTCGCTGCATTGAAGGCGGCGCTGGAGGGATGAGATGAAGGCTTTGCCCACGCTGATCCGCATCGCTAAGCGCGATCTCGACGCTCTCCGGCAAGCGCTGGGCGCTATTGAAGGCAAGCGAGCGGAAATATCGGATCGCCTGTCCGCGCTTGAAGAGGAAGTCGCCTCTGAGCAGCGCATCGCAATGCAGAATTACGATGGCGCGCGAGCTTATGGCGGCTTCGCTGCCGCTGCATTGACGCGGAAGCGCGCAATTCTGGTTGAAGCTGCCATTCAGGATAAGGAGGCGAGCGCGATGCGCGCGCTTGTTGCTGAGGCGCATGTTGAGTTGAAGAAGCTTGAGCGCCTTATGGAAATGCAGAACGAACGCGAAGCGAAAGAGGAGCTGCGCCGCGAGAATGCAGAGCTCGATGAAATGGCGACGATCCGTGCGGCGCGCGCAGGCGGAGGCGCCTAGGAATTATCTGCGCTGAGTGTTTCGACGATGCGGATGACATCTTCGAAGGCTTGGCTTTGCGGATGGCGCACAGGCAGGGGCGTTTGTGCGCGGATTGAATCGGGCACGCGCGGGTCTCGGGTCACGACACCGGCGAATTTGGGTTTGAAGCCAAGATATTCCTGACAGGCCAGCGAAAACTGATCGAAGACTTTGCGGCCTTTGATACGATTTTCGGCCATGTTGACGATCACCCAGGGCGTGATCGCGGCGCCTTGCAGGTGCAGCACTTTCACCAGCGCGTAGGCGTCCGTCAGCGCGGTTGGTTCTTCGGTGGTGACAAGAACGAGCCGGTCCGCGCTGCGGCAGAATTTCAGCACGCCGGGATCAATGCCGGCTGCGAGGTCCAGGATCACGCGGTCATAATGCGGCGTCAGAAGCTGAATGCCGTTGGCGAGCCGGTTGAGATTTTCTGTTTTGACGTTGGAGAGCGTTGTTGATCCGCCAGAATAACCCGCGATGAGATCAAAGCCGCCGCTGCGCCCTGGGCCGCCGAGGATTGGCGTCACTGCCGCGTTTAAATCAAGCCAGCCGTTGATGACAGAATTGATGTCCGCTTGCGGGCGCACGCCAAGCTGCACGTCGACGTTCGCCAAGCCCAAATCGCAATCGACGAGCAGCGCGCGCTGGCCGGCGCGTCCGAATGCGCAGGCGAGCGTGGTGGAGAGCCAGGTTTTGCCGACGCCGCCCTTGCCGGACGCAATCGCCATGATCGGCGCAGGTTTCGCGCGTGCGCCTAAGCTTATGCGATCTGGCGTTTGGCGGGCAGGAACAGCCGTCATGACCATATATCTTGCGCGCCAGGGAATCAGCAGGCGCAGGCGCTAGCATGCGCGTGCGAGTCTTTCGGATGCATGAACGCCGAGATTGTTTTGGTTAGCGAAAGCTTAACGCGCCTAAACTTGTCCCATCGCTTTCAGCCGCACTTTCGCGTGCACTTCGCTCTGACTCATCACCGCCGTTGAGGGGCGGAAGCGTTCGATCAGTGAGCGCACGTATGGCCGTATCATCGGCGATGTGAGCAGCACAGGCGTTTCGCCCGCTTTCGCGGCTTTTTCGAACGCGTTGCGTACGTCTGCTACGAAATCGTGAAGCTTAGAGGGGGCGAGCGCGAGATGACGTTCGTTCTTTTCGCCGATCAGCGATTCCATGAAGGTTTGCTCCCAGGCGGGTGAGAGCGTGATGATTGGCAGCGCGCCTTCGTGGCTGCGATGCGCCCAGCAAATCTGCCGGGTGAGCCGTGAGCGCACATGCTCGGTGACTTGTGTGAGATCGTGCATCACAGGGGCTGCTTCTGCGATCGCTTCGACGATGGTCGTCAGATCGCGGATCGAGACGCGTTCTTTCAGAAGGTTTTGCAGGATGCGCTGCACGCCAGACCACGAGATATGCGCAGGCGCGACATCGTCGAGCAAGGATTGCGTTTCCTTGGGCAATTCCTTCACGAGCTTTTTCACCTCGGAGAAGGTGAGGAGGTCGGCCATGTGCTCCTTCATGATCTCGGTGAGATGCGTTGAAAGCACTGTCGCGGGATCGACGATCGTGTAGCCGCGGAACGTCGCTTCATCGCGTGCGCGCTCTTCGATCCATGCAGCGTCGAGGCCGAAGGCAGGTTCTTTCACAGCCTCACCCGGAAGCGCGATGGCGCGTCCTGCTGGGTCCATCACGAGCAGATGGCTCATTTTGAGTTTGCCTTCGCCTGCGTCCATCTCGCGGACGCGGATTTGATAATTGTCCGGCGGCAATTGCACATTGTCGAGAATGCGTACGCTCGGCATTACGAAGCCAAGATCCTGCGCGAGCGATTTACGCAGCGCTTTGATTTGATCGGTCAACCTGCGGCCCTGCACATCGTTGATGAGCGGCACGAGGCCGAAGCCGAGTTCGATGCGCACTTCATCCATGGCGAGCGCGGCTTGCGGCGTTTCTTCCACTGGCGCTGCGGGCGGGGGCGCAGCATCCGCCGCGTGTTTCGCCGCTTCGCCTTGGCGAAACAGGCGCCATGCAAGCATGCCAGTCGCGGCGCTCACCAACGCGAACGGGATGAACGGCATGCCCGGCAAGATCGCGGCGATGAACGCACACGCGCTGACGACGCCGAGCGCTTGCGGATAGGACGCAAGCTGTTGTGCGAGCGCTTTATCGGCCGCTCCGTCAATCCCCGATTTCGTGACGAGCATGCCGGCTGCGACCGAAATAACAAGTGCGGGAATTTGCGTCACAAGGCCATCGCCTACTGTCAGGCGGATGTAGGTGTCGGCGGCGGTTTGGATATCAAGACCGTGAGACACCATCCCAATGACGATGCCGCCAATGATGTTGATGGCGACGATTAAAAGGCCGGCGATCGCATCGCCGCGCACGAATTTGCTGGCGCCGTCCATCGCGCCGAAGAAAGCGCTTTCATCTTCCAGCGCTTTGCGCCGCGTGCGCGCCTCGTTTTCGTTGATGAGGCCAGCAGAGAGGTCGGCGTCGATCGCCATCTGTTTGCCAGGCATTGCATCTAAGGTGAAGCGCGCGGCGACTTCGGCGATACGCGTCGAGCCTTTGGTGATGACGACAAAATTCACGATCACCAGGATCGCGAACACGATCACGCCGATGATAAAATTGCCGCCCATCACGAAGTCGCCGAACGCGGCGATGACTTCACCGGCCGCATGCGCGCCAGATTGTCCGTTTGCGAGAATGAGGCGTGTCGACGCGATGTTCAGCGCAAGGCGAAACAGGGTCGTGAGCAGAAGAACGGATGGGAACGCGGTAAATTCAAGCGGCTTTTTGATCAAAAGCGCCGTCATCAATACGAGAATGGACGAGGTGATCGAGAGCGCCAGCAAAAAATCCAAAAGCAGCGGCGGCAGTGGGATCAACATGATCGCCAGGATGCCGAGCACGCCGGCGGCCAGCGCAATATCGCCGCGCATAAGCCCGCGGCGAATGAGATTAAAATCTAGTGCAGCGGGACGATGCGGCTCGGCGATATTAGCCATTTAGTTTCTTTCCCGCTTAAGCGGCTTGTCCAGTCGGCGGCGGCGGCACGGCTGCGCCGCTATCGACATAGAGTTTCAATTTGTTGCGCAGCGTGCGGATCGAAATGCCGAGAATGTTCGCTGCGTGTGTGCGGTTGCCGAGGCAATGCGTGAGAGTTTCGAGGATGAGATCTTGCTCGACTTCGGAAACGGTGCGCCCAACGAGTGAGCGCGCAGCGTCATTCGCGGCCTCCAACGCCCGCCCCGCCACATCTTGACGCCGCGCGCCGATCGCGCCGCCATCGGGTTGACGGATCGCCTCGGTTGGAATTTCAGCATCGTTGGCAAGCAGCGTCGCGCGGTGCATGGCGTTTTCAAGTTCGCGCACATTGCCCGGCCACGAATAAGCTGCAACCTGTTGAAACGCTGCGCTTGATAGCTTGCGCGCTGGGCGGTCATTCACCTTGGCGTATTTCTCCACGAAGAAAGCGGCAAGCGCCGCAAGATCATCTTTGCGCTCACGCAATGCGGGGATGCGCAAGTTCACGACGTTGAGACGATAGAGCAGGTCTTCGCGGAAATCGCCTTCGCGCACTGCTTGCGCAAGATCGCGGTTCGATGTTGCGAGGATGCGGATATTCACGGGTACTGGCTTGGCGCCGCCGACGCGATCGATCACGCGCTCCTGAATGGCGCGCAATAATTTTGCTTGCAGCCGCAAATCCATTTCCGAAATTTCGTCCAGTAGCAGCGTGCCGCCGTCCGCTTCCTCGAATTTACCGATGCGGCGCGCCACAGCGCCGGTGAAGGCGCCTTTCTCGTGGCCGAACAATTCGCTCTCGAGCAAGTTTTCCGGAATCGCCGCGCAGTTCACTGCGATGAAGGGGGCGCTGGCGCGGCGCGATTTCTTGTGGACGTAACGCGCCATCACTTCCTTGCCGACGCCGCTTTCGCCGGTGATGAGGATCGACGCGTCAGAGCCCGCAACTTGATCGGCGAGTGCTATGACGTTCTTCATCATCGGGTCCGCCGCGATCATCGGGCGCTCGTCATCGCAGACGGCAGCGAGCACCGCTGCAATCAATTCCGCGTCGGGCGGAAGCGAGATATACTCGCGTGCGCCCGCGCGAATGGCTCTCGCGGCCATTTGCGGATCGATGCCAACGCCCGCGGCCACGACGGGCACCACAATGCGCTCGGATTCATTGGCGGCGATGAGCGCTGCAATATCGAGGCGCGCGTCGACCATGAGCAGGTCCGCACCCTTGGCGCGCAGCGCATTCGTCGCCTGATCGATGGTATCGACATGCGCGACCTTCGCGCCATTATCCATCGCGATGCGCGTGGCCGCTGCGATCTGGCCGCCCAACGGACCAACGATCAGAAGACGCATACTTTTTCTCCTTCAGCGGCAGCCTAGGCTGCGTCTCCATCTTTAATTATTTCCGTCATCGTCACGCCGAGCCGTTCGTCGACGACGACGACTTCGCCACGCGCAACGAGGCGATTGTTCACGTATATGTCGATCGCTTCTCCAACTTTGCGATCAAGTTCGATTACTGAGCCGCGCGCCAGGCGCAGCAGTGCTGCGACTTCGAGGTGCGCGCGGCCGAGTACGGCCTGAATGTTTACAGGCACATCATAGACAGCGGCGAGTTCGCCTGCGCTGCGCGCGTTGTCGTCGACAGGCGCGCTCTCTGCATTCGGTGCGAATTCATCGAGCTTCATATCGCTCATGCCGCAACTCCTTCATCCGCGCTGGCGATCATGGCTGAGACCAAACCCTCCACGCGAGCAGCTATTTCAACCGGGTCAATTTTGAGAACGCCGTCCGACCAATCGATCGAAACCGCGCCGGATTTCAGCGCGGGATCGGCGCGCACGACAATCGCACCTTCGTAATTGTGCTCCGCCGCCATCGCTTCTATGCGCGGCTTGATGGTCTCTGCGATGCGGGCTGGCGTACGCACTATGAGGCGCGGGCCGTGACGGAGATCGTCCATAGCTTGTTCTATCGCAGCAAGTGCGCGCTCTTCGCCAAATGCTTCGAGCGCAGCATCGGCGATCTTGCGCGCTGCAATGATGGCGAGCTGCGCTGCTTCATTGCGCATTGCCGTGGATTCGAGAGCGAGCGTTTGCAAGAGCGCTGTTGACGCCATTGAAAGGTCTTTGAGCGCAGCGGCGCTTTCACGTTCCGCCGCCGCCTGAGCATCGGCAGCACCGCGCTTGTAAGCGGCTTGGCGTTCCGCCTCGACTTCATCCGCCGTGTAACGGCGCAAGGCGGCGCTGTTGTCGCTGATGATCCGGCCATCGGCTGCGAACTCGGTATCGAAGGCGAATTTGCGGGCCTGGGTCATCAGTAAATCAACTCGTCTTCAGACTTGCCGTCAGACAGAACGATTTCGCCGCGCGCGGAGAGATCTTTCGCGAGCGCGACCATGCGGGCTTGTGCGGCATCCACGTCCTTGAGGCGCACGGGGCCCATCGCCGCCATGTCGTCGCGCAGAATTTTTGCGCCGCGTTCAGACATATTGGAGAGGAAGAGGCTGCGGAGCGTATCGGATGCGCCCTTTAGGCCAAGTGCGAGATCACTCTTATCGACAGCGCGTAACAGCGTTTGTACGCCGCCTGAATCCAATTTGTTGAGATCTTCGAAGACGAACATCAGAGCACGGATGCGGTCGGCGCTGTCGCGTGATTTGTCTTCCAGGCTGCCGATGAACTTGCTTTCGGTCTGACGGTCGAAATTGTTGAAAATCTCGGCCATTAATTCGTGGCTGTCGCGCTTCGATGTGCGCGCCAGATTGCTCATGAACTCGGTGCGCAGCGTTACTTCGATCTTTTCGAGAATATCGCGCTGCACGGGCTCCATGGCGAGCATCCGAATGATGCACTCCGTGGCGAAGTCTTCCGGCAGCTCCGCGAGCACTTTCGCAGCGTGTTCTGGGCGAACCTTCGCCAGTACGACGGCGACCGTCTGGGGGTATTCGTTCTTTAAATAGCTCGCGAGCACGCTTTC
>JBEVOS010000145.1:0-7148 GCA_040507435.1 Caulobacterales bacterium
TGGGGACGTGAAACCAGAGGGTCTAGGGCATGGCAGCCCTACGCGCCGGGTGCAGAATGGGCCTGGAGAGAATACCTCCTCACGACCTGCGGCATTCGTCCAATCGTCTGAACGGGGCGCGTGGAAGCGTCTAATCAGCTCGTCGCAAGGCGAGCATTACATCGGCGTGGAAACGCGCCCCGCCTCCCATCTTTGGGAGATACGGAAGACCAGGAATTTTCAAGCGAAACGGCATTGGCCGTTATGAGTCATGCGCGCATGAAATGACTGACGTTAGAACGGATGTTTATTTTGCCGCGCGAACAGACCACAGAAGCGCATGACAGAGCTTTTTGACCTCACGTCCACGCATAATCCGCATCGCTATTATCTGCCCGTGGTTCGGGAAATTTGGGGCGGCGCACCCACAACGCCCTTTCTCTTCGGCGGCGTGGGCCTTGCCGCCGCAATCAAAGCGATGGAGCTGACATGCAAGCGCCCGGTCACATGGGCGACGGCGCAATATCTCTCCTTTGCGCGGCCGCCGGCGATCGTCGATCTCGACATCCATGTGCCGATCAATGGCCGCTATACGAGCCAGGCGCAGGCGCTTTTGCATATCGACGCGGCGGAGATCATCACGGTGACCGGCGCCCTGGGCGAACGTCCCGGCGCGCCGGAAATGTTCTGGCCGTCCATGCCTGATGCGCCAGCGCCGGAGGCTTGCTCTCCCGCGCCGCGCTGGAGCAACGAGCCGCCCGATCAGATCGATAGCCAGTTCGATATCCGCACCGCTGGATGGCCTACGACGCTTGCGAATCCGAAGCCAGGCGGACCGGCGAATGACGGGCGCACGCTGTTGTGGGCGAAGCCGAAAGGCAATCTGCCGATCGACAAGTTCATGCTCGCTGTGATCGCGGATTTCGTTTCGCGGGGAATCGAGCCAGCGCTTGGCGTCTCCGCTGGAGGCAATTCGCTCGACAACACGATCCGCTATAGCGCGACCGACCCGACCGAATGGGTGCTCTGCGACATCCGGATCGAAGCAGTCCACAGCGGCGTCATTCATGGCGCGATGCATATTTACTCGCAGAACGGCGTTCTGGTCGCGACGGCTAGCCAATCGCTGATCCTGCGCATTCACACCGATCGGCCGCGCGTCACGCCCTAAAAAGCATGGGGTCCCTTGCGAAAGAGCGATCTTCGATATATCTTTCTTTTAGATATATCGAAACTCTTACTGAAAGGATTAAAATGAGAGGATATATGTTTGGGCATGGTCACCATGGCCGGGGCCGTTTCGGACCGGGCGGACCACATCATGGCGGCGGCGGCTGGCATGGACGGCGGCGCGGCGGGCGGGTTTTCGAGCAAGGCGATCTGCGGCTCGTCATTCTGAAACTGATCGCGGAGAAGCCGCGCCACGGCTACGAGATCATTAAAGCGATCGAGGATGCGCTTGGCGGCGCTTACAGCCCCAGCCCTGGCGTTGTTTACCCCACGCTTTCAATGCTCGACGATCAAGGCTTCGCCTCCGTGCAGGCGGAGGATAGCGGCAAAAAGCTTTACGCCGCCACCGAGGCCGGGTTGAAGCATCTTGAGGATAATAAGCCTGCCGTCGACGCCGCGTTTTCGCGCGCCGAAGGCGCTAGCGGCGACCGGCTTGGCGGGATGCGTATCCGCCGTGCGATGGAAAATCTGCGCACCGCGCTTCGCTTGCGCATGTCGCAAGGATCGCTCGGCGAAGCCGAAATCGACAAGATCGCCGCCGCGCTCGATGCGGCCGCCGCATCCATCGAAAGGGCGTGATGCTTGGGGTGGCGCCGTCTAAGCCGGGGGATAAACCGCCGCCGCCTCTCCGCGCGGCAGAGAATCTCCGCAGAGTGCCAAACCTTGCCGGCGTTAACGATTTGGCGAGGGAGACTCGGGTACTCGCTATATATGGCGTCGCGCCTTTCGGCTTCGCGCTATATCTGGTAGGCTCGATTTGATGGAGACGATGGAATGAACGCCGCGAACGGAAAGCTCCCGGGCCTTACGGTCCCTTCCCGCTCGTACAAGCCGTTCCGCTATCCGTGGGCTTACGATTTCTGGCGCCGCCAGCAGCAGGTGCACTGGCTGCCCGAGGAAGTGCCGCTCGGCGAAGACGTGAAGGATTGGGCGTCCAAGCTGAACGACAGCGAGCGCAATCTGCTGACCCAGATTTTCCGCTTCTTCACACAAGCCGATGTCGAGGTGAACGACAATTACATGGAGCGCTATGCGCGCGTGTTCAAACCGACCGAGATCAAGATGATGCTCTCGGCGTTCTCGAACATCGAAACCGTGCATATCGCCGCTTACGCGCTGCTGCTCGAAACGATCGGCATGCCGGAAAGCGAGTTCGCAGCGTTCCTCGAATACCAGGCGATGCGGGACAAGCACGATTACATGGGCAAGTTCGGCGTCGAGACGAACGAAGACATTCTGCGCACTGTCGCGATGTTCGGCGCATTCACTGAGGGGCTGCAGCTCTTTGCGTCGTTTGCGATGCTGATGAATTTCCCGCGCTTCAATAAAATGAAGGGTATGGGGCAAATCGTGACGTGGTCGGTGCGCGATGAAAGTCTGCACTGCGAAGGCATGATCAAGCTGTTCCACGCGTTTGCGAAGGAAACCGGCGCGCTCACGCAAGCGGTGAAAGACGACATCGTCGAGTGTTGCAGAACGGTCGTCGATATCGAAGACCGATTCATAGATCTCGCGTTCGAGATGGGGCCGGTACAAGGCATGACGCCGGACGATATCAAGCAATATATCCGCTACATCGCGGATTGGCGCTTGGGGCAATTGGATCTGCCGAAGATCTATGGGGTTTCCGAGCATCCGCTGCCGTGGCTTTCGGCCATTCTCAACGGCGTCGAGCACGCCAATTTCTTCGAAGCGCGCGCCACGGAATATTCTAAAGCCGCCACGAAAGGCGAATGGCACGGCGATGCGGGCGTGTGGAGTTCGTTCGATCAGATGATGGAAAAGCGCAAGAGCGCCTAAAAATGAAAAGGAGCGGCCATATCCATCGCGACGGCCGCTCCCTTATCTATCCGGACATTGTCCAGACAGCACTTGGAATTGCCGGGACTTCAAAAAGTTCCTCCCCTCCCTAAATTTCGTCGTAAAATCGGGCGAGATGCGGCGGCGGAGCGCGGCTCGTCAGCTTGGCGCGCATGGTGTAGTGACGGCCTATGACACGAAAAATCGCCTTCGATAAACTTGAGAATTTCCGCGATTTCGGCGGCTATAGCGGTAACGGACGGCAGATGGCGCGCGGCCGCTTTTTCCGTTCAGCAAGTCATGCAGATGCGACGGACAATGACCTTATGCGCCTCGCCGACATGGGGTTCGACGCGATCGTCGATTTGCGGCGGCCCGTCGAGCGCAATCGCGCGCCCTCGCGCCGCTGGTCGAATTTCGCGGCGGCCGTTGTCGAAAATGATGATGACTACGAAGGCGAAGTGGATTGGCACAGTTCGTTCGGAGCGCATGCCGCGGCCGCCGATGATTTCCGCAAACATCTTTTGTTGTTTTACAGCGAAGCGCCGCGCGTGCCACGGCACGTGGATTTGTTCACGCGCTATTTCGACAAGCTTGCCGAGAGTAAAGGCGCATTTCTCGTTCACTGCGCTGCCGGCAAAGACCGCACCGGCATGATCGTCGCGCTCACGCACACGCTTGCCGGCGTGCACGAAGACGACATTTTTGCCGATTATATGCTGACGAACGATGCCGAGCGTTTTTCGCGGATGGGCCCCGCCTGGCTTTCAGATTTCGAGAAACGGCATGGACGGCGACCCGAAGAAGGGTCCGTTGAGGCGCTCATGGGCGTGCACGAAGATTATCTCCACGCTGCATTCAAAACGATGCGTGAGAGCCACGGCGATTTGCTGACGTATATTCGCGACGGCCTTGGCGTTGATGACGCCAAGCGCGCGAAGATCGAGAAACGGCTGTTCGAGTAGTCACCGAAACGGCGGCTCGTCGAAGCTGCGCAATTTGCGCGAATGCAATTGGGCGCGTTCGCGCTTCAGGATTTCGATCGTCTCGATCCCGATGCGCAAATGAGCGGCGACGGCGCGCTCGTAAAAACGATCGGCGCCGCCGGGTAATTTGATTTCGCCGTGCAGCGGCTTATCGGACACACACAGGAGAACGCCATACGGCACACGCATTCGAAAGCCCTGCGTCGCGATACAGGCGCTTTCCATATCCACCGCGATCGCGCGCGATTGCGACAACAATTGCCGCTCCTTCAGATAAGCAAGCTCCCAATTGCGATCGGCGTAGGAAACAACCGTACCCGTGCGCAAACGGCGAGACAGCTCGCCAGGCTCTTCACCGGAGGCCGCATTCGCAGCTTGCTCAAGCGCCACCTGCACTTCCGCGATCGCCGGCACCGGAATTTCAAGCGGCACGTGATCGTCCAGCACGTGATCGCGCCGCAGGTAAGCATGCGCCAGCACGTAATCGCCAACGCGTTGCGTATGACGAAGGCCGCCGCAATGGCCGATCATCAGCCAGCAATGCGGGCGCAGCACGGCGAGATGATCCGTCATCGTTTTGGCGTTCGACGGGCCGACGCCAATATTGATCAACGTGATGCCATCGCGATCGGGCGTCATCAAATGATAGGCGGGCATTTGATGATTGCGCCACGGCGCCGACATCGCAACCATATCGGCGTTCGGCGTATCTTTTTCGATGCGCACGCGGCCTGGACAGGAAAGCGAGAGCCCCTCGCCCTGCTGCACGCGATCAACGGCGTAACGCACGAATTCTTCCACGTAGCGCTGGTAGTTCGTGAACAAGATCCACGGCTGCACATCCTGCCACGGCGCGCCGGTATAATGTTCGAGCCGCTTCAGCGAGTAATCCGTGCGCGGCGCATCGAAGAGCGCGAGCGGGCGCGCGCCGCCGGGCTTTTCTGGTCGGAGGCCGTCAACCACCGCGTCGCCGACAAGCGCGAGACGGGGCACAGGAAAATGACGCGCCAGATCGGATGCGGCGGCGGATTCCAAATCAAGCCTGGAGTCGATCGCGAACGAATATGGAATTTCACTTTCGCTGACGCCGATGGAAATTTCGGCGCCGTAATCGCGGACAAGCAATTGCAATTGTTCGATCAGATATGGCCGGAAATGCGCTGGTTGCGTTACCGAAACCTCGTATTCGCCCGGCCAGATCAATTGGCCGAAAGCGCGCGGCTGTGCCGGCGGCGGGCTGCCGCCCGGATAGAAAACGCGCAATTCGGGATAGCGAAATCGCGCGCGTTCGTCCGGCGTCGGGGGCGTTCCGACTTTTGCGAAGCGGGCAACCGCGCCGCGCAAGAGCGTAAGCGTCTCTGCGTAGGCGGTTTCAAGCGCGTCGACGGCTTCGGCGGGCGTCATGGACATGATCGAGATAGAGCGCCGGCGCCCCGCCCCGTCAATGGCTGGGGCTTAAGTGCGGTTGCGGTCGATCTCGTCGCTCAACCGCGCGCGGCGGAACGCAACATGCTTGAGCGTTCTAGGCGCGTTGTCGTGTCCCAGGCGAAATCCGTCTTCGAGAAAGAAGAAAGCCAAACGAGGGGTGTATTCGTAGTCGAGTTCAACGCGCACCAGCGTCGTCGAGGGAACGCGCATGTCCTCCGGAAAATCGGACGCGTCGAGATCCGTATCGTCATTGATGGCTGAAAATTGGCTTACGCCGCAGACATTGTTGTCGATGCCGCCACAACGCTCGGCCCAAGTGGCTGTCGGATCGCCACTTGCGTCAAAGGCAATGCTTGTAATGCGCACGTCCAAGTCGCGTGCGTCATCTGGAAATTCGAGCGGCTCGAGCGCGGCCCAAATCCCTGTCAATTCG
The DNA here is from genome assembly GCA_040507435.1 of Caulobacterales bacterium. Classification (GTDB taxonomy): domain Bacteria; phylum Pseudomonadota; class Alphaproteobacteria; order Caulobacterales; family Aquidulcibacteraceae; genus JBEVOS01. The sequence goes on from JBEVOS010000145.1 coordinate 5,857, forward strand.
GCATTGGTGATCTCATCGTCTTGCGAGACGACATCGGCAAGCGAAACCGCCGTATTCTCCGCGCGGCGATCGGCCTGAAGAAAGGAGATGATTTCGATCGACCCGAGCAAAAGGACGAGCATCATCGGCAAAATGAGTGCGAATTCGACAGCGGCGAGACCGCTGCGATCGGTGAGGAAGCGATGAGCCGCGCGCTTTTCCATACTCAGAACGGCTCATTCCGGAAAAGAACTGTTGATGCAAGAACACGCTGCGTTCCAATATTTGCAAACATACCTTGAAATAAAGGCGTCACAACATCCCAGTTGTAGAATGCGCGCACGACCACGATATTGGACGCCTGACCAGGCTGAAACGCGAAATTTGTACGCAATTGTCCTGTCGCAGGATCAATCGGCGAATCTATCTGAACGTCCGCGAAGCCCTGATAGGAGCGCACGTCGATACTCATTGCGCCGCAATTTCCGCCGATGATCATTTCGTTGCAGACGTTGTTTTTGAATTGTTGCTCCGTGAGGCCTGCAGCCTGCAATTCGCCCGTGCGAATCTGGCGCGCCGTCTCGGAAAGCGCAAAGTCGAGGGAGGTCTGCGCGAGGCCGATCATCGTCAGCTCGCCAAGCCCAACCATCAGCCAAAAAAACCACGGCGCGATTAAAGCAAATTCGACCGCAGCCACGCCATTTTTGGCGCGGCGGAAACGCCGAAGCGTTCGCGTGAATTTCAGCAGCACGCCCATCGGGCATGTTAAATCACAGAAGCCTTTCGATGCAGTCAAAAGGCTTGGTGAATAAGGTGTTTAAGCGATGAGCTTACTGCGAGCCGGTTGGCCGGTCGGCCGCATCCGAACGCGGACGACACAGCGGCGTGCATTCAAGGCGCTGGGTTTCAGCGCCGCGCGTAAGCATTACCGCGTTGGTTTCATCCGGCTGCACCGTGACACGGCCGTTATAGATGACGCGCCCATCGGCCGCGACGACGACCAAATTGGTCGTGCCATAGGAGCGGCCGGTTACGAAGAGAAGGCGATCATTTTGAACGGAGACGCCCGCAATTGCCGGATTGCCGATTGCAACGCCTTCAGCCGGCGCAGACAGACGCAGCGGCGCCGACGCATCAAGGGCAACGCGGAGATCATGGGCGTAGGCCGCGCCCGCAAATGCGATTGCCGCACATACCGAGGCGAACGCTTTGATCATCGATGACGGCTTCAACATGCGCGCGAACTCCGCGGAAAATCGCAAATCGCTTGTTACGCCGCATTCGTTGCGCAAACGCTAACGCCGCCTCGCACA